>CALAFS010000233.1 GCA_937892405.1 uncultured Clostridia bacterium | reverse complement strand
GCGGGTGATGGTGCAGGCAAAGAACCGCAACGACAACGCCACCGAACGCGAGGTGCGCGGTTTCTACGGAGCGGTGTGCGCCGCCGACGGCTCCCGCGGCATTTTCGCGACGACCTCGGGCTTCTGTCCCACGGCAGAGAAATTTCTCGACGCGGTCGACAACTGTGTCGGGATCGACGGATACCGGATCTTCGAGATGGCGTGCGAAACAAAGTACGGAATCCGCAAGAGCGGCGGGGTTCTCTCCGTCGACGAAAAACTGTTTTCCTGAGTTTCTACCTAATATAAAGGAGGGTGCGTATGGATTTCACGAAATACGGAAAGAGTCACACTTCCCGCTGTGAGGACTGCGAGTTCTACGACTACGACGAGCTGACCGGGACCTATTCCTGCCGTCAGAATCTCGACGAGGACGAGATGGGGCATTTTCTCTCCTCCGATACGCGTTCCTGTCATTTCTACCGCTATTACGATGAATACAAGAGCGTTCACCGCCAGATCTGACACGGCGAAAAACACGAAAAAACGGGCATTTTGCCCGTTTTTTTGAATTATTTTTTCAAATTCGGTTTTGAGAAAACAAGAGATATTGAGAGATTTTAAGAGAAAACGGGAGCTTTCAATTTTATAAATCGTTTTCTTCAAAAAAAGTTTTCAAAACCTATTGACAAGCCGTGGGGCGTGTGCTATAATATGCGTGTTGCAAAAAAGGGCGTCCTATGCCCGAACGACAAATAAACGGAGGAAATACAATGTCCACTTTTATGGCTAACGCCAACACCATTGAACGCAAATGGTATGTGATCGACGCCGCGAACAAGCCCCTTGGCAGAACCGCGGTAAAAGCCGCCGACATTCTGCGCGGCAAGCATCGTCCCGAATTCACTCCCCATGCCGACTGCGGCGAGTTCGTCATCGTCATCAACGCATCGAAGGCGATCCTCACCGGTAAGAAGCTCGAGCAGAAGGTGTACCGTCATCATTCCGGTTACATCGGCGGTCTGAAGGAAGAGGGCTACAAGCACATGATGGCAACCCGTCCCGAGTTCGCGATGGAGCTTGCAATCAAGGGTATGCTTCCCCACAACACCCTCGGCGCGAAGGCGTTCACCCGTCTTCATGTCTACGCGGGCGAGAACCACAATCACGCGGCTCAGCAGCCGACGGTCATCGACTGAAAGGGAGGAGATTAAACCATGTATACCAGCGCAAAGCCTTATTTTTACGGTACCGGCAGAAGAAAGAAGTCTGTCGCAAGAGTCCGTCTCTATCCCGGTAGCGGTGCCATCACCATCAACGGAAGAGATATCGAAGAGTATTTCGGTCTTGAGACCATGAAGCTCATCATCAATCAGCCCTTCGCTGTTACCGACACGACCGGCAAGTTTGACATCGTTGCCAATGTGACCGGCGGCGGTTTCTCCGGTCAGGCGGGTGCGATCCGTCACGGCGTTGCAAGAGCGCTTCTTGCCGCTGACGAGACCTATCGTCCCCTTCTCAAGAAGGCAGGACTTCTCACTCGCGACCCTCGTATGAAGGAAAGAAAGAAGTACGGTCTCAAAGCTGCCCGCCGTGCGCCGCAGTTCTCGAAGAGATAATTACAGTCTTACGACAATTATCCCCCGATGCCACAACGGTTTTCGGGGGTATCTTTTTTACTAGGGGCGTGTTTTTTGCGCGAATTTAGAAATACGCGTATTTTTAAGGCGTGAGCGGTACTTATGATTTTTGCAAATATTTATAGAAACGCCTTGAAAAAAAGCCAAATTTGTGATATCATATTTTATGAATTGTTATATGCAAGGAGGAACGAGCGGTGGAACTGCTGGATTTTAGATATGTATGTAAGAATGCTCTCGATTTTTGCAAGGAACTCCCCTCTGGTTCCGTAAAGCTGATTATTACCTCGCCCCCCTATAATATTGGCAAAGCGTATGAGACGAAAACCAGCATAGAGGAATACATAAACAATATTGAGCCTATGCTGGCCGAATTTGCTCGAATATTAACCGATGACGGTAGTATTTGTTGGCAAACGGGCAATTTCGTTGACAATGGTGAAATCTATCCACTGGATATTTATTTTTATCCTTACTTTAAGAAATTAGGGCTTCATCTTCGCAATCGTATCATTTGGCATTTTGGTCATGGATTACATTGTTCTAAACGGTTTAGTGGTCGCTATGAAACTATACTTTGGTTTAGTAAAAGTGATAATTATACTTTCAATTTGGATGATGTAAGAATTCCTTCAAAGTATCCAGGAAAAAAGTACTTTAAGGGTGATAAAAAAGGACAGTTTAGCGGCAATCCTAAAGGAAAAAACCCTGAAGATGTATGGGAAATGACATTGGAGCGTTTAGTTGACGATTGGGACGCTCTCGTTTGGGAAATCCCCAATGTTAAGAATAATCATCCAGAAAAGGTAGATCATCCTTGTCAATTTCCAATTGAATTGGTGGAAAGATGTGTTCTTGCTTTAACAAATCCTAATGATGTTGTTTACGATCCATTTGCTGGAGTGGGATCATCGTTGATTGCAGCGTTAAAGAATAACCGTCGTGCTTACGGAACAGAATGGGAGCAGAAGTACATAGATATCGGATTAGAGCGTATTGAAAAACTTAAGAACGAAACACTTATCACTCGACCAATATATCAAAAAATATGGAAGCCGAATGCAACGGACAAGATTGCTCAAAGGCCGTCTGAATGGGAGGATAAAGATGAAAATCGCTAACATTTATAGTCATCTCAATGGCTATGAGCATATGATGGTTCACCATAAAGATTTGTGGGACGAAATTGTATCAGCCGTTTCCAGCATTGATGCTAATGACTTTACCAAGATAAGTAAGGCAAGGCAGTCTATAGGTAAAACATTATACGATCAGAAGGTGTTGAACAAACAATTTGAAAATATATTGTTCCCAAGGGATTGGAAATCTGTGACTACACAATATTATGTAACGGGAGATATCCCAACCGCAAGAGAAATTGCAAGTATTCGTGACAAAGAAGAACAGAAACGAATAATTGAAAGCAATGGCTTTGTCGCATTTAGAACAAATAACCAAGTTGATTTTGTAAAAGAGCGTGTTGCGGTTGAGGTTCAATTTGGCAAGTATTTTAGCGTAGCATATGATTTACATGTAAAGCACACCTTTTTCTTCTTGCGTAATGATATTGATGTTGGTATCGAAATTGTTCCAACAAGAGCAATGTGTTTAAAAATGGATACAGGCGTTGCTTGGTATGG
>CALAFS010000232.1 GCA_937892405.1 uncultured Clostridia bacterium | reverse complement strand
GAAATGCTCTCCTGGGTGTGGCTGCTCGTGATGTACCTGGTGCGGTTTGCAATCAAGAGAAATCGACAAATGTGCGGAGCATGATCGCATCGAGGATAAACTATTGAGATTTATGGATTTATGGAATGCTTGAAACAGATAACGCAATATATGTGACTATGCGGGGCGTAATATGGTTGGGTTAAAACGAGGCATTGTAAAATTGGCGGAACACCAGGATGATTGGGAGACGGAAGCGGCACAAATGATTGCTGAGTTGAAAAACCTCTTGGGGGAGATTGCCGTTGATATTCAGCATATCGGAAGCACCGCCGTTCCTACTATTCACGCAAAGCCCATTATCGACATCGTTGTCGGAGTGTACGATTTGCGCGATATCTTACCGGTCATTGACCGATTAAATCAAAGTGATTATATTTTTCGGGGAGAGGATATTCCCGGACAGCTTTTGTTTGTAAAGGGCGATTTTGAAAATGATACTCGCACACATCACATTCATATCGTAAAATGGAATGGGACGGAATGGAACCATTATATCAATTTTCGTGATTATCTGAATGCGTTCCCTGAAAAGGCTAAGTTATATGACGAGTGTAAGCAAAAAGCCGCTGCCCGTTTTCCGGAAGACCGCAAACATTATACAGAGGCAAAACAGCAACTGATTAATCGTTATCTTAAAGAAGCAAAGGCATGGAGAGCTGAGCGTGGCACTGCAAATTCCGATTCGTCCAAACAGAATAATTTTATATAACTAAAAGTTAATATTCACGCGCTTAGTTTATTTTTAGAGATAAGAAATAGGGACATTGGTTTGTCCCGCGCAATGGTTTTAGGCTTCCAATTCTGCGATTCGGACTGCTTTAATCAATATATCGGTATACTGTAGCGAATATAGCTTCCCTTGCGTCGAAATCCGGAATATGTGCAGATTTATCTCCGGATTCAAAATTGCAATGAGGCTGGCTTGTAAGGCTCTTGCGGATGAAACAAAAGAATAAATTGCCATACTCTTTGATTTCAAAGAAAAAATAAAGATATTGGCACAGCCACTTAATTTTTCGAGCGAAATTAAGTGGCTTTTTCTATTTCACAAAGGAGAGAACATGAGTAACACAAAAAAGAAATACGGTGTCCGTATCAGTGTATTGGAATACGGATACTACGAGGTGGAAGCCAAATCGAAAGAAGAAGCGGAAGCCAAGGCGGAAGAAAAAATCGCGGAAGGAAATGTCTGTTGGGGAGATTTTGAGATCACAGATTCCACAGCAGAAGAAGTACGAAAAGAGAAAGTGAGGGATGGCGGTGACAGATAACGAAGAAGCCTTGAACCGAAAACTTTACGAAAAAGTCACGGCGGAAATGGAAGCGTATGAGAACGAACTGCTTGCCATGCCGCCCGAAGAAATTCTGGAACACGCATACGCCTATGCAACGAAACAGGACATTGTTCTTGCACTTGAGGAGCACGATCTGAGCGAAAAACAGGCACAGGCATTGCTCCGTTGCGACAACGCATTGGAAGCCATTTTTGACCGTTGGGAGCATACGGAAATGGCGTATATGGACACGATCTGCGACATGATTTCCTGGACGGCAAACGAAAAGCTTCGGGCTGCTTTCAAAGAAAAGCTGAGACAGGGCGGGAGATAAGATGCCGCGTTATGTAACACCCGATGTGGTGGAACAGGCACGCAAGGTCGATCTTCTTTCCTACCTTCAGGCAACTGCGCCAAACGAAC
This sequence comes from uncultured Clostridia bacterium, assembly GCA_937892405.1. Taxonomy (GTDB): domain Bacteria; phylum Bacillota; class Clostridia; order Oscillospirales; family CAG-272; genus UBA1740. The sequence continues at coordinate 205 of CALAFS010000232.1, read as the reverse complement.
TTGTCCGCTGCGGTGCGGAGGAATACTGCACAAGGGAGCATGATAGTCTCAAAATTTCGCACGGCAAATGGTATTGGTGGAGTCGTGGAATCGGCGGCGCGTCGGCGCTGGATTATCTCGTAAAAGGACTTGGCATGGACTTTGTTTCGGCTGTGCAAGCCGTTATGAATCAAGCGCCAGCCGTCCGAATAACGCCTCAGCCGAA
>CALAFS010000231.1 GCA_937892405.1 uncultured Clostridia bacterium | reverse complement strand
CTTTATAGGAGATGCCTGTCGCATTGTAGATACCCGTCGTATAGACGTTCGCGTTATTGACGGTCGCCGCCTTCGGCACCGAATAGCGCTCCGAGAAGTAGACGCCCGAGACACCGTCCATACCGGCGACGGTGCGGCAGTCATCCGCCGAGAGGCGAAGGGCGACGCCGTCGTTCAGCGCGGTGTAGGAATATTTGTATGTATAGGTGATGCCCGCGGCGTTCAGCCGATCGCGGAAAGCGGCGTGGCGGATCTCTGCCGCCTCGCGGTATGCCGCAGCCTCCGACGACTCGCAATATGCGGCAAAGCTCTCATATCCTTCCGAGGAAAGATAGCGCTCATAGAGTGACTCGCCGCCGAGATCCACGATCACCCAGCGGTCGCCCGTGTAGGAATATCTCGTATTCTCCTGCACGCTGTCCGATAGGAACATCTGCCGGATTGCGTCGAGATCGAGGTTCTCCACCTTCGAGAGAGTACCGCCCCGGAACTCGGGAACGGCACCGCCGTCCGCAAGCGAGCTTGCGACTATGCCGAAGATGACGCTCGCAAACAGCGCCATGCATAAAAAGCAGGTCGCAAGGGGGCGAAGGATTCGTTGCTTCATAAAAATTCGTTCCTTTCTCCGCAAAGGGGTGCGGGACACCTTATCTTTACGGCGGCGCACACGGAGGACGCGTGCGCGGAGATTATATAATCAATATGATATTTTTAATTATAGCACACTTTTTCTTTCTCTGCAACCTTTTTCCGCATACAAATATTTTTCTTTGCGCGCAGAAAAAATGTACAACATATACGAATTGAAAATTTATTATGAACTTCTCTTTACTTCGCCGTAAATTTATGCTAAAATAAAGAATAAATATGAAATATTAAAAGGCGGATGATATTGATGAAAAAATTTTTATCGGTTTTATGCCTTCTTTGCCTCGGTTTGTTTCTTCTCACCTCCTGCGGTGAAGAGAAGGCGACGATCTCCCTCTCCTATAACGAAGAGGACGGCAGCGTGACGGTGTCGGCGCCGTCATCGGAAGAGGACGGCTATCTCGTCGGAGAGACGGTGACGGTCACCGTCCTGCCGAAGGCGGGATACACCGTCGGCGCGGTGACGCTGAACGGTAATGCTTTCCCGATGACCTCGGAAAGCGACACCTTCCGTCTCGAAAAAGAAAATCTCCTGTCGGTGACCTTTGAAAAAGACACGCGCGCCGCCGCTTCGGTCAGAATCGAGAATACGGTCGGCGGGGCGCTCTCCCTCAAGGATGCGAAGGAGGATCTGCGGGTCGGTGACACCGTGACGCTCGTCGCCGCGCCGTCGAGCCGACGCTACCGCCTCGCCTCCGTGACACACAACGGACGCCCTCTCACGCCCGGGGCTGACGGTTACACCGTCACGCTGGAGGCGGATAATGTGTTCTCCGCTTCCTTTGATGAGATTGCGAACGCGCGCTTTATTTTTAACAACGACAACGAAATCGGCACGCTGACGCTCTCGGAAGCGGAAGACCCCGCGTACCTCGTCGGGGACACGGTGAGTGTCACCGTCGCCATCGTCAGACGGGGCGCCGCGGTATCCTCCTTCAAGGTCAACGGGACGGAAATCCGCCCCGAAAACGGCGTCTACCGCTTCACCCTCGCGGCAAACAACGAAATTTCCGTCACTTACGGCGAAGCGGCAGAGGCGCATCTGACGCTCGACGCCGACCGTGCCTTCGGCAGGCTGACAGTGAGTGCACCCGCGGACGGGAGCCGCTACCTTGTCGGCGACACCGTGCGTGTCACGGTGTCGCCCGATGACGGCGCCGTCATCGACACGATCACCGTCAACGGTGCGGCGGTCGCTCATGAAAACGGCGTCTTCTCCCTGACGCTCACGGGGGACACTGTCATCTCGGCAAAATTCGGCGCCGGGGTGATGTCCGACGCGCTCCTCTCCTCCCTGCAGGGTGTGATGCGCTTCCGCGGCACTTACCTCTACGATGTGATGGGCAGTGACGAATACGACACGACGCTGATGATCGACACTGTTTTTGCCGGTGAGTACATCTGGCAGAAGGAATACGACGCGGCGACCGGCGAGATCTACTACGACACGGTCTACGGCAGAGAAAACCGCCGTCTCGCCCTGATTACGCACACCTCGGACAACACGATTCTGCGGAGCGTGTCGGAGGCGTTTTACGAAGATTATTACAACCCCTTCGACAGGCTTTCCGCCTCTGACTTTGTCTACCTCGGCAGCGGTGTGTTCCGTCTGACGGACGAGGCAAAGAAAAAGGCGGCGGCTTCCGCCCTCACGGGATGGACAGAGTCGATCGACGACTTCCTCGTCTACACGACGGACGGCGCCGCAGTCTCGGTAAAGTTCAAAACCGTCAAGATCCGGTACTCAAGCGAGATCACCTATGTTTCAAGCTATGACTTCACCATCGACGAGCGCGGCACCGCGACGGTCGACCGCGACCGGATCGAGCCGTATGAAAGAACTCCCGAGCACGACGCGCTCGAGGCGGCGCTCCGTGCCGCCATGGAGGCGCCCGCCTACACGGTGCGTCACCGCGGTCACGAGGTCGGATACGAAGAGCCGGAGGGCGGTGAAACGCGCCCGGGATACGGCGATACCGACTACTTTGTATATGTGCGTCGCAGCGATCTGATCTACGATTCTTACCCCGGAGAAGCACACGGATTCAAGCTTTTGCAAAGTTATGTTTACCCATTTGACATTGACGCCGCCGGAAATGTGGTTTTACGCGACCCGGTGAATGTCTCTTCCATCGCGGAACTTGCGGCAAATTTCACCGCATTTAAGGTAGAACTTTTCACTTGCATCGGTGACGGTGTGTATGTTCTTCATAACAACAGCGACGCGTCGGCGATCGTCGGATTCTTCGGCGAGGGGTATGAAAAAGCCTCTTACGCATACGCGACGGACTGCAGGATCACACTGAAAAACGGCGTCCTCTCCGAGATCGTCTTCACCTACAAGACCTACGGAATCGAGGAAACCGTCACGCTGAATTACACCTTCGGAGAGCTTCCCGAGGAGGCGGACCTTGACTTTGAAAATGCGACGAAAACGAGTGTGCTCGACCCCTTCAAGGGACAGTACAAGGACGGCGTCGGCAACTTCTGCCATGTGGACGCCGAAGGTTTCCTCCTCAACGGGAAGGAGATCACGGGACTTGTATATAATGAAGACGGCGGCTATTTCACGGCACGCTGGGAGGGCAAGGTCGTCTACATTCAGAAGTTGACGAGCCGCCAGCTCGCCATCTGGTCGGAAGACGGGACACTGAACCTTCAGCTGACGAACATCGAAGAGGGAGAGGTCACGATCCCCGAGGACTTCCGCGGGACATGGGAATATCACGGTATCGGCGCGGACGGCAAGCAATATGACGATGTCTTTGAAATTCAGACCCATCTGATCCGCTACAACGGCAATGTGCTGATGCTGATCTCTTACAGCGCGTCGGAGGGCATCACGGCGGAAGCCGAGGGGATCACCTACAACTTCGTGCTCGACGGCGAGAGACTGCTCATCACGATGGTGTACGAAAATCTCGATATGGAAGCCTTCCATGTCGAGAAGACGAAAGACAGCGCCGGCATCGAAATTCCGAGCGAATACATCGGTTATTACCTCTCGGCAGACGGTTCGATCCGCGTGATTATCACCTACGCCGGCATTACGGTCAACGGTGTGCCCTACACGATCACGAAGTATGCGGGACTCGTCGGCGGCTTCACCGGTAAGCTCGGTTCGGAAAGCAACTACATCATTCAGTTCTACGGTATCGGCACGAATGTCAACATGGATAAGCTCGTCGTCGGCACGCAGGGAGACAATGCGACCCTCGACCGCGTGGACGCCATCAACGAAAAATACCTCGGTTCGTGGAAATCCGTCGAGGGAGAATGGCGGATCCGGATCACGGAGACCGAAATCTTCATCAACGGCGAAAAGATCGCTTTCCTCTTCGATCCCGAGTACGGTTACACCTTTGAGCTTCCGGGGTACGCCTACACCATTCACCTGCTCTACTACACGACGGCATACGGTGCCGAATGTCTCGCGCTCTACGATGACGATGCCCTGCTCTACAATCTCTTCAAAACCGAAACGGTGATCGAAGATGAGCTTGTCGGTGTCTTTGAGGGGACAAAGGACGGGATCACCTACCGTCTCTCGGTCACAAGGAGCGGCGACATCACGCTGACGATCGGGGACGGCGAACCCCTTGTCGGGACGCTCACCGAGCTTACCGATGTGTATCTCGTCTTCACCGCCGACGGGCACGAATACTACTTCATTTACACTTCGGACACGGAATATTATCTCTCGCGTGAGGACGACGAAACGGTTACGCTCTCGAGAACTTCCGCAGTCTCGATTCCCTCCGCTTTCCACGGTACATGGGCATCGTCCGACGGCAGCTGCACCCTTGTGATCACGGAAGGAACGGTTATCCTGTCCCGTGACGGCAACCGTACCGAAGCGGTAAATATCGGAGAAGAGGACGGGTATCTCTACTTTACTGTGGGGGATGTAAATTACCTTGTCGAGACACCCGAAAACTACGGCGGAGCGTCGACGGCGATAATGTCGGAGGATTATTCGTTCTATAAAACTCTTGCGCGCCAGAGCGCGTAAAACGGGCGTGAGACTGTGAGGAAAGGCGTTCCCTTCTCTTTCCGGGCGTACAGAGTATGCCGGAGGGGGAACGCCTCATCCGTCACGGCGCGCCGTGACACCTTCTCCCGCGGGAGAAGGCTTGAGAGAGTACGGACTTTTTCGCGATATTCTTCTGCCACTCCTTTTTCACAAGTGAAAGATGCAAAACGGGAAAACGAATCCAACAGAAATTACCTGTGAGAATAAGAAGGAAAAAGCGCCTGCGCTGTCATTTGACAGTGCAGGCGCTCCTTTTTTTCGGTTTTGACTTCGGACAAAGACAAAACGAAGGAACTGTGAAAAATTACGATGCGAGAGCGGCGCCGAGGGCGTGGCAGGCATCGGTCGCCTCATCGTCGGGCGCCTCCATGCAGATGACGCTGTCGGCGGCGAAGGTCACGCCGAGCGTGGCGCATCTCTCTTCCCACGAGCGCATCCACTCGCCGTCTCCCCACCCGTAAGAGCCGAAGAGGGCAATTTTCTTTCCGCCGAGAGCGCCTTCGCAGGACTCGAACATCGGGAGGAATTCACTGTCCTCGAGCTCCTCGGCACCCATGGCGGGACAGCCGAAAGCGAGAGCGTCATAAGACGCAACGGAGGAGGTGTCAAAGGAGGAAGCATCGAAGAGCGAGGCATCAGCCCCGGCTTCTTTTGCACCGGCGAGAACTTCCTCTGCCATTGCCTTCGTGTTTCCTGTGCCGCTCCAATAAACAACTGCTACTTTCATTTCTTTTTACTCCTTTTTATATATTATTTTTTGAAATCAAGTGGATTTGTAAATATTATTTTGCATTTTTGTTCGTTTTTACAATCAGACGATCAAAAGATGCGTGTTTTTTATAGGCTTTCAGATAATGCTCGGTGCACTTCTTATAGAGTGCGAAGCGCGCCTTTGCCGCGTCCTCGTCACCGTAGACGCGCCATGTACCGACGCATTTCGCCCCGTGGGGTCCGTCGGTCATAAAGCCGCGGACATCCTCCGGCGGGTAGCCGAGGAAGAGTCCGACCTCGTGCGGGAATTCTTCCTCCGTGCGCACACGACGGATCATCTCCGAGACGCAGAGATCCGCGTCTTTTGTCGGATAGTCGCGCGACATGAGAATCTCGGCAGCGAGGGGATCACGCAGATCCTTCGCGAGCTTCTCGGGGCGGTACATATAGATGAGCGTGCGGTCGCCGACCTCCTTTACCGGAAGCATGCGCACGCCGCGGGGTACCATACGACGGTTCATGTCGCGGATGCTCTCGCGGATCTTTTCGCCCTGCTCTTTCGGACAGGCGAAAAGGTTCCCGGTTTTCAATCCCGCCATCGTCGGCGAGCAATTGCGGATCACAAATTCTTCCGGCATAAAACCTCCTGAAAATTAAGAATGAAGAATTCAGAATTATGAATTTATCGAATGAAGAATTCAGAATTATGAATTAAGAATTATGGGGACGGGCGCGATTTTACGGTTAGCATATGCTAACCGTTGGTGGAAAGATTACCGCCGGGGAGCGGCGGGGGGAGTTCTCTTCCCCCTGTCGGACGCGGGGCGGTCGGTGCTGTTACGGTGCTCCGGGGCTTCGGCTTTATTTATTACCGAAGAAAGAGGCAAAGAAGCCGGGCTTTTTCTCATACGGCTCGGTGATGGTGCCGCGCAGGGTGTAACCTGTCGGATCAATGACGCGGTGCAACTCTTCTTCGCTCGGTGCGTTCTCGAGAATCATGGTCGTCTCCCCTTTTGTATGCGAGGAGCTGACCTTCTTCACGGGGAACGCCGCGCGGAGCGCGTCGTTGATATGCGCCTCACACATGGAGCACGCCATGCCGTCGATTTGCAGAGTAACTTTTACCATTTCTCCATTCTCCTTTGGCATTTTTGTTATGTATTGTTTGCTTTTCTTTGCTTTTTATCCCGGATTTCGGAGGCTGCCTGACGCTTCGCCAACCGTCGCATGAAAGCTCTGAGTGCGACACAGGCGGTCACGATCACAGCGGCGGCTACAACCGCTGCCCAAAACTCCAAGCTCAACAAAGCGTCAAACATATCTTTTCTCCTTTTTTCCGGGATATCCCGCATTAATGGGGGCTTC
>CALAFS010000230.1 GCA_937892405.1 uncultured Clostridia bacterium | reverse complement strand
GGCAGGATCGACGAGTGCCGCAAGGAGCGCCGGGGGAAGTGCTTCTGACACCGGAGTCGGGAGAGAATTTTCCATGAAAAAAGAAAAAGCCATGGAAAAGCGGCAAGAGATGTGCTATACTGCCTCTTGCGACATGACGCAAATCTTTTTTATCCGAGGCTTTCATGGAGATTCTTCTTCTCACCCTGATTATTTTCGGTATTCTTTCACAGAATGTCTGTCTCTCCGCCTATACGAAGAGAAACGGCGAACGCGGTATTTTCGCTCTGACGGCACTCATTGCCCTTGCCGCCTTCGCCGTCTTTTTCTTTGCGGGCGGTTTTTCTTATACCTTCGCGTGGCGCTATGTCCCCTATTCGGTCGGCTTCGCACTCTCTTACGCGTCGGCGAACCTCTTTGCCTCTCTCGCAATCCGTGAGGGCTCGCTTTCCCTCACCGGGCTTGTCACCTCCTACGCCCTGCTCGTGCCCGCGCTCTACGGCATGATCTTCCTCCATGAGCCGATCGGCGTATGGAAGATTGTCGGAATTCTCCTTCTCGCCGTCTCCCTGTTCCTTATCAATATAGAGAAAAAGGCGGGGGAGGGGGAGAGAAAGATCACGCTCCGCTGGGCGATTTTCGCCTTTCTTGCCTTCCTCGGCAACGGCTTTTGCTCCACGACGCAGAAGATGGAGCAGGCGGCGTTCGGCGGCGAGGGGGCGGTCGAATTCATGCTGATCGCGCTGGCTCTCGTCTTCGTGATTTTCTTCACTCTTTCTTTTATAAAAGAACGGAAAGACTGGAAAGAGGCGCTCCCGCGCGGGTGTGCCTTCGGACTTCTCTGCGGTCTTGCGAACGGTGCCTGCAATTTCCTCGTCGTCCTGCTGAATCCGCGTATGCCCGCCTCCGTCATGTATCCCCTGATCTCCGCGGGCGGGATCGTCGTGACCACGCTCGTCTCCGTCCTTATTTTCAAGGAGCGGCTCTCCCGTTCCCAGTGGCTCGGTATGGCGATCGGCGTGACCTCGATCGTCTTTCTGAATCTCTGAGTGCGGAAAACCCGATTTTCTAAAATATCAGGGAAAGAACCGTCGGCACATTGCACAAAACGCGCCGCCCGCTTTTGTGAAAAACGGAGAAACTCCGAAGATTCAAATTTGCACGCTTGACTTGCCCGCCGAGATGTGATATATTTATATTACTGAAAAAGACTTGCCGAAAGCTGTCTTTCTCGGTGAGTTCGGAGGTCTCCTCCGACGGTCTCCGCACTACCGGCGGCAGACCGGAAATTTACGGTAGATCTTGTAAAATTTATTTTGAAAAGGAGAAAACATGAAAAACAAGATTATCAGCCTTCTTTTGGTTCTTGTGATGGTAGTCGCGGTCTTCGTGTCCTGCTCGCCCAGCGACAATCCCAACGACAATCCCAACGACAATCCCAGCGATAACCCCAACGGCGACAAACCCAACACGGATCCCGGTGATGATCCCAACCCCGGCGGTGATGACCACACCCCCGGCGAGAACTGGGACACCACCAGCCTCTTCTTCCGTATGACGAACAGCTCGAACCAACAGGAGCTTCCTTCGGGCTGCGAGAGATACCTCTCGGGTGAGAGCACCAATGACCAGAGAATCGACAAGATGGTCAGAGAGAGAAATCTCGAGGCACTTGAGTATGCGAATGTCACGCTGGAGTACGCGTACTATCCCGACAACAACAAGGCGTACAACTGGGCGAACGCGCAGGAAAAGATCGTGGAGGAGATCAAGTCCGGTTCGGCTTCTACCCCCGATATGTATTGTAACTTCGTTTACGATATGATGGCGGCGTCTCTGAAGGGCGTGTTCGCGAACCTCAAGACGACGAAGCGTGACAATTACTTCCGCTTCGCACAGAACAGACTCTATGCGACCGAGGTCGGCGACAGTGT
>CALAFS010000229.1 GCA_937892405.1 uncultured Clostridia bacterium | reverse complement strand
GCGCGCATACTTTGCAATTTCTCCATACTCACTCGAACCGATTGTAAACTGCAAATCGCTGTAGTTGGTGATTTGATAAAGGGAACTGCAGTCGGAAAACGCACTATTACCAATGCTCGTCACGCCGTTTGGGATTGTGATGCTTGTCAAACTACTACAGCCACGGAACGCTCCACCTGCAATACTTGTCACGCTGTCTGGAATCGTGATGCTCGCCAAACTACTGCAACCGAAGAATGCAGCAGCGCCGATACTTGTCACACTGGCAGGAATCATGATGTTTGTCAAGCTACTGCAATTCTCGAAAGCCTGACAGCCGATGCTTTTTATGCCATCCATGAGCGTAATGCTTCTCAAACTACTGCAATAAGTGAATGCAAAATCGCCGATACTCGTCACGCCAGTCGGGATCGTGATACTTGTCAGACTACTGCAGCTACGGAACGCAGAATCGCCAATACTCGTTACACTGTCCGGGATGGTGATGTTTGTCAAACTACTACAGCCACGGAATGCACATTCGCTAATACTCGTCACGCCGGTAGGAAGAATGATGCTTGCTAAAACACTACAATGGTCAAATGCAAAATCGCCGATGCTCGTCACTCCGTCCGGGATTATAATGCTTGTAAGACCACTGCAACCGGAGAACGCAGAACTTCCGATGCTCGTCACTCCGTCCGGAATTGTGATACTTGTCAGACTACTGCAACCGGAGAACGCAGAATCGCCAATACTCGTTACACTGTCCGGGATGGTGATGTTTGTCAAACTACTACAGCCACGGAACGCCCAACCGTCGATACTCGTCACGCTAGCAGAGAGCGTGATACTTGTAAGACTGCTACAACCGGAGAATGTACTACTTCTGATACTCGTCACACCGGCCGGGATCGTGATGCTTGTCAGAGCACTGCAATCCTGGAACACATAACCTCCCATGCTTGTCACGCTGTCCGGTATTACCACAAATGTCAATTTGTCGCATTCTCTCAGTGCCTCATGTGACATATACGTCATGCCTTCAGGCAAGGACAGCACCCGTAGATTTTGCAAATAATTCTTATTATCCCGATAGGTCTTACCAAACAAATAATCCCAACTGACATTTGCCGATTCGTGAATTTTCAAAGATGTCACGCTACTCGGGAAATATGCGCTATTGGCTCCGGTTCTTCCTGCGCCGAAAATCCAACCGAGCCACGCGACGCTTTTGTCCTTATATTCCCTGCCGGCAAACGGAATATCAATGCTTTCCAGCCTATCACACTCCTGCAAAACGCCGGTGCCGATAAGAAGGCGTTTTTCGTTGGTTCTCGGAATGATGAATGCGGTAATTTTCGTTCCGCGGAAACAATAATCTCCGAGGTCAAGAACAGTTTCCGGAATTGTCAATTCCCCTCCGATGCCCGTGTAAGCAAACGCATAAGAGAAGATGCCTTTCAGGCGATTGTGCTCCGAAATGGGAAGTTTGGTTAGCGAAACGCATCCGTAGAAGGCATAATCCGAGATTTCCGTAATGCTGTCCGGCAGAATGATGTTCTTCAGAGATTTGTCATAATAGAACGCACCTTCGTAGACGCCGGTCAGCCGGCTGTTCTCGGCGAAGTTGACGGTTTCGAGACTTGCGCACATGGCAAAGGCATAATAGTCGATGGAAACAACGCTTTCCGGTATGGATATTTCCACGAGATTTTTTGCGTTGTAGAATGCCCGATAGCCGATGGTCAGAAGATTGATGCCGTCGGCAAACGTGACCTTTGTCAGTTGGCTGTTTTCAAAAGCGCCGAATCCGATAGTTTCCACCGCCACGGGAACTTCAAAGGTGCCCGTGCGATTTGCCGGGAAGGCAATCAGTTTCTTCCCGTCCTTGCTGTACAGGACACCGTCCGTCGAACGGTACCATGTATTTTCTTCTGCGACCTCGTAAGCACTCAGATTTTCAAGGCCGACAAAGGCGTACTCGCCGATATATTCCACATTGGCGGGTATCACGAGTGTTTGAAGCGCGGTATGATAAAACGCATTGGCATGAATCTGAAGGTTCTTTGCCGCGCCGAGCGTCAGCGTCTGCAGCGACAGACAATCGCGGAAGGCATTATCGTCAATATAGTTGACGCTGTCCGGAATTGTTACGGAAATCAAGGCACTGCCCGCAAAGGTATGCGGATATATTTTTTCGATTTTGCAATCCGCCGCGAAATTGACACTCTCAATACCGGACTCGTAGAAGGCATAACTCTCCAGAACGGTCACATGTTCGGGAACGGAAACCGTTTTAAGGTTTTTGGTATATGCAAAGGCATACTGTTCGATTTTCGCAAGGTTGCTCTCCTCCGCAAACGTAACGGAAGTCAACGGCGCGGCAAGAAACGCATACTGACCGATAAACTCCACGTTTTTCGGGATGACAACCGACGAAAGTCCGGATTTTGCAAAAGCGTATCGCTGAATGATCTTCAGGCTTTCCGGCAGGATGATGTTCGTTACATCACTGTACGCGAAGGCGTAGCCGCCGATCTGCGTAATGTCCCCGCCGAAGTCAAGCGCGGTGAGGTCCACGGTTGTGTCACTGCCGGTATAGGCGATAATGGCGATATTTCCGCTCTTCAGTTTTGCGTACTGCCAATCCCCCGAAGTCAGGATTTCGGCAACATCCACATAATACCCGGCAATACCCCAGTCCCAGTTTTCCTGCAGATAGAGCGGAAGACTGTCACCGAGGAAATACAGGTTCAGCGACTCCGCACCGTAGAAGGCAAAACGACCGATAGACTGCACGGCAGCGGGAATGTTCAACGTCTTGAGATTTTTATCTCCATAAAACGCGTATCTGCCGATGTTTGTCACGGTTTCCGGAATTGCAAGGGTTTCCAGCGCCTCGCAATAACGGAAGGCATAATTGTCGATGTTCCGAAGTTTTGCGTCGCCGAAATCAACACTTGTCAACCGACGCATACCTTCCAGTCCATGTGCCTGCACGGACGTCAGCGCAGACCCGTTCTCAAAAACAATGCTTTGCAGGTTTTCCGCACCGACAAACATGAAGGCGGAAATGTTTTCTAATTTGCTGTTCGCCGCAAAAGTAATAGAGCGTAAACTCGGGCACCCTTCAAAGGCATATTGCGCGATAGTGGACACATGGGGAGGTACACGGACGCTCGTAATACCGGTATAAGCAAAGGCGGCAAAAGAAATGCGCGGGAGTTTTGACGTATCGTTCAGGTATATGGAAGAACAGCGATAGTCATAAGCAAACGCATAATTTGAAATCTGTATCACATTGTCGGGAATATACAGAGACGCAAGCGATGAATTTTGCGCAAACGCATATCTTTCAATGAAGGTCAGGCTTTCCGGCAATTCATACCCTTGTATATTACGGCAATCATAAAAACCGAATTCTCCTACGGTTTCAAGTCCCGAAGGCAAAGCAACGTTCACAAGATTCCATGCGCCGTAAAACGCGCAGTCGCCGATTTTGGTGACCCCTTCCGAGACGGTGTATGATGTGGCACTCCGACCGGCGGGATATGCAAATATTTCGGTTGTATCTGACAGATATACGACGCCGTCTGTATCGGTATAATTTTCGTTCGCTTCATCCACAAAGATATTCTGCAATTCATGGCAGGAAGCAAACGCACCGACGCCGAGAGAAGATACATTCCGGGGTACGGTGATTTCCGTAAGACCGCTCTCCTCAAAAGCGAATGCGCCGATTTTTTCAAGAGAATCGGGCAACTGTACGGAGGTCAGTGCATAGCAACGGTAGAAAGCACCGGTGCCGGAAGCCTCCGAACTTCGACCGCCGCCGATTTCTTTCAACGCGCTTCCCTCTGCGAAAGTAACGCGAGTCAAGTGCGTGTTTGCCGCAAAGGCTCCCGCACCTATCATCAATACACCGGCAGGAATATCTATTTGGCGAACATCGTCTTTGGCAAACACGCTGTCGGCAATCAGCGCCAACTCCGAATTTTCTTCAAAGATAACCGACTGTAAAGAAAAACAATTCTCAAACGCACCTGATAACAATTGCTGAACCGCGCTCGGAATGATAATCTCCGAAAGAGAAGCACAGTTTCTGAATGTACCTGCGGCAATCTTTCTGAGGTTCCGGCTCAGAGTCACTTTGTTCAGATTTATACAGGATGCGAATGCGGATTCTCCCACGGCAGTCACCGTGTCCGGGATAACAACCGACTGCAAAGAGGAAGAAGCAAAGGCCGCCCTGTCAATTGTGATAATGTTTCCGAGGTCGATTTTTGTGAGTTTTGAAAACGCGAACGCGTTGACACCGACCGTTGTTGTTTCGGCGGGAAGCGCAAATTCCTTGGCTGTTTTACCGGCGGGATACGCGACAAGGGTGGTTTTTGTTTTGCTATACAGAACGCCGTCCGAGGCGACAAACGCCGGATTTCCCTTCCGGACGGTAAAGTTCATCAGCGAGGTACACCCGATGAAGGCGGTGCCGTTTACGAGTGTCACGTTCTGCGGCAATTCAAAAGACAAAAGGCCGCAATTGCGGAAGGCTTCGTTCCCGATGACGGACAGTGCGCTGTTCGCCCCGAAAACAACTTCATACAGACGGGCATCATTGGCAAAGGCTCCTTCGCCGATGACGGTCACGCCGTCCGGAATTTCCATCTTTGTCAGATTGGCACAATCGGAAAACGCGGCGGAACCGATACGGACAAGGCCTTTCGGCAGATTGATCTCGCGCAAACGGGTCTGCCCCGAAAACGCACCCTCTCCGATGGAGGAAACAACCCGCCCTTCGATTTTATCCGGTATGGTGATATAGCGTCTGTGTCCGGTATACGAACGGATTTCAACCGTACCGTCGTCCAGGATGACATATGTATAAGGAACGGAATCATCCTCATTACCCCAATCGGCATACAGTGTCAGATCGGTGGTAAATACATCTTGATACCAATTCAACTCATCCGTTGTATGAATATCATAGTACCATCCGTCAAAAACGGCATACAGACGTTCCGGTTCCGGAATGTTCTGCAGAGTGTGGTTCCGGATAAAGACATACTCGAGATCCTCGAGTTCGTCCGTCAGCATATCGAAGATGATTTTTCCCCGTTCCTCGAGAATCAGTGCGCTGATGTCAAGAGCACCGTAACCGAAATAGAAATCCTCGCCGAGCCCGCCGAGGTCATAGGAGGAAGCGTACAGCAACTCCGCGACATCCGCATATTCCATATTCTGGTTTTGCTGGCGCAGCAATGCCACCGACGCCGCAACAACGGGAGACGCAAACGAGGTTCCGTTAACCGTGCGATACCCGCCGCCGATCGCCGTGGAATAGACGGTACCCGGCGCAACAATGTCGCTGTTTTCACCGAAGTTGGAATACGAGGCAAGTTCCCAACTGTCATATTCCAACGCACCGACGCCGATGCAGTTCGGGTCTGCGGCGGGATAGGTAAGTTCCGATGTGCTGTCGTTGCCTGCGGCGGCGACACAGATAACATCGCTGTCTACGGCAAGACGAAGTGCCGAAGAAAAAGCATTTCCGCGGGTCCCAAAGGACATATTCACCACATCCGCGTCCCGTTCAATGGCGTAATACAAGCCGAACACGAGATCGGAGGTGCGAAGGAAATTACCATCTGCATTACACTCACACTTTATAACGATCAAGGTAACATTCGGTGCAATGCCGACGATCCCCTCTCCGTCCATGGATGCCGCGATAACGCCGGCAACGGAGGTTCCGTGCCCCTGCGCATCCTCGATCAAAGACCAATCGTTATCATAGTCCTTCACGATTTTATCTTCCGTGGCGTTATAGGAATATTCGGAGATTTTGCCGGCAAATTCGGGATGATCCGTGTCAATACCCGTATCGATAACGGCGACCGTAATATTGTCTCCGCGATAGTTTTCCCACACATTCTCCATATGGAGATAGTTAAGATACGATTGCCTTTCAAAGAAAGCATCCGAAACGGAATATTTCGGAGGGACGGGCAAATGCGAATCACTCCCGGTTTCGTCGTCCGCTTCGCCGGCAGATGCGTACAAATCGAGCGTAAACTTACCAAGAAGTTCCCTATTTTCTTTGTTTCTATACACATCGGCAACCGTGACGCCTTCCGGCAACGTCAAAGTGGCAAAACTGCCGTTTTCCGTAATGCGCAGTTTGGCTCCGAGTCTGTTTGCTAGGTTCTTCGCCGTACCCGGATTGGTATTTTGCAAAATGATGCTTCGGGTATCGTATTGTCCTTCGTAGCGTTCAAGCTCGCTGATAGCGGTGTCATAAACCCTGTCCAGGTCGGATTTATGAACAAGATGAAAAACAAGTCCGACCGCCAATGCAACGAACAAAACACATACGCCCAGGATGACGGAAAGCCGGATTCGATTATTTTTTTTGATTGCTGTCATTCTCTTTTCTCCTTAACTTAATTTTACTTTTGAAGGCTCTAACCATACGCACGGATGATGTGAACATTCTAAAACTTTATCGGAAAATACTTTTTTTAACTCCTGAGACAATTTTACCTGCTGAGAAATCATTTTTGTACAACAATTTATTATCAGATCCGGTAAAATTATACGCAGTCTTTCAAACAAATCTTCTTTGAATCCTGCTTTGCTCCACATTTTGTAAAATATATTTCTTGTGTTTTTTCCTCCGCCAGGATTTCCAAGGTCGCACTGATATCGTATAGCGTTTACTGCATACAAATCAATTTTTTCTCCGACTGTAATTTTATTCAAAAAATCACGCATAACCGTGAGATTGAATTCCGAATTCATAATAGCCAATAAATTCTTCTTAATATTCTCTCCCGTTGCTCCCCAGCATGGAGCGGTATTCCCCAATATCCCGTTCGCATTATACTCATCATTACTTGGACTTTCTAACAATAAAACGATTTTTTTATTATTCGGCAATGGCGACGAGTTTGAATAATCAACATTTATTCTGCTGTATCCGTTGCTACTGTTTTTCGTCCTCATATCTAATAACGTTTCGTTTTCACTTGTGCTACTATTTACAAATCTCCCCCCTCTGTATATGATTTCCGCGAATATTTGATCATCACAGGAAAAATGATTGTATGTAATCCAGTCAGTAGCATTGAAAATGAAATTAGAGCTGTTATGAATCATTGTGTCCTCCTTATATTGCATCGTATACCGGATTTATTCACGCGCGCTTGTTATATGTTGGCGAGTTCTTTACCGAAAAGGAAAAAGATGAAAAAAGTCCCATGTTTGTCCTCCTGCTCTGTTTATTTGCGTACCGTCTGGCGGCAATGAACACCGGCAAGATTCCATCCACATGGGACGATTATAGCATTTCATAGGTGAAAAATCGGAAGGCTGTTTTTTCACCTATTGTTATAATAGATGAAAAAATTGCGACAATTCTTCGCGTATTTCACGCGTTTTTGAAAAAAGCCGTCTCTTTTGACAGTATAATGTTGGAATAATATTGACTTTTCGCCGTCATTTTGATATAATATGGAAGAAGTTGTGTACCTATTATAACAATAGGTGAAAATATCAAAGCAATTTCCCGAGGCGGTTCATCATCTCGTGTTTATGCGGCATGAGGCTGTGAACATAG
>CALAFS010000228.1 GCA_937892405.1 uncultured Clostridia bacterium | reverse complement strand
GACCCCGCCGGACATCTCACTGCCGACGGTGATGCCGTGCCCGCCGTGAGAGCGGCAATCGAAGACACGGATCCCGCGACAGGGTCGCGCAATGCGGTTGCCCTCGGGGTTCTTCCCCGATTTGACCGCGACCGAGTCGTCCCCGGTATGAAAATCGGAATCGTAGAGCGTGCAGTTCTCCGAAGAGTCGGGATCCCAGCCGTCGCCGTTGAACACCCCCTCCGAGGAAAAGCGGCAGGCACGGGTCAGGACGTTTTCGGAATAGAGGATATGCACATTCCAGCCGGCGCCGCGCTCAATCGAAAGATCGGACAGCGTGACATCCTCCGCCGAGCTGATATTGATCAGGCGCGGACGCGCTCTGCCCGCGACCGTGCGGAGCCCCATCTCACATTCGGAGGATTCGGGGATCTCCCCCGATGCCCGCATGCGGGCAAGCTCCCGTCCGATAACCGCCTCGCAGAGGGCGGCGCCGCCGGAGGCAACCGTTCCGCCGCCGCGCACGGTGACGCGGTGCGTGGTGATTCCCCGCTCGCGGGTCATGGTGCCGATGTTCAGAAGGGCGGCATAGCACATTCTCTCGATCCCTTCAAAGCGGCTCGGGATCCATGGCAGATAGTCGTCGGGATTCTCCGTCCCCTGTAAAACGGCGCCCCTGTCAAGATACAGCTCGGTATCCGAAGAAAGAAAGAGAGAGCCTGTCAGATAGGTGCCGCGCGGAAGGTAGACGAAGCTGTGCGCGTCGCAGTCGTCGAGTGCGCGCTGCAGCGCCTTTGTATTCATGGTCTTCCCGTCCCCGACGGCAAAATACGGGGCACCGCTCGCGTCGATGCGCCGCTTTTCTTCGGGCACCGTCACGCGCGCGGACAGCTCCCCGCCCGCATAGAGGACAGAGACGGAAAAGGCCACACCCGGCATCGGGTCGGCAATCCGAAAGTGCGTCTTCGCCGTTTCGCCGAGAAGGATGCCGTCACGGAAAATGCGGAAGCGGGTATCCTCCCCCGCGTCCTCGGGCAGATCCCAAAAGAGAAACACTTCGTCAAAAAAGGCTTTGTAAAACAGCATAAAATACTCCGTTCGCGGTTTTGTATCCGCCATGGTTTTGAAGGCTTCGCGCCGGGCGGCAAAGCACCGCGGCACCCGCACACGCCAAAAAAACGGCGCCGTCCGAAAGCCCGGACGGCGCCCTTCGTTATGGGTATTTTATCATACTCTATGAAAAATGCCTATGGAATATCTTGCTCACTTTCGCGAAAAAGCGCAAAATTTTGCGTTTTCCGCATCAATGAAAGGGACGGACAAAGAGGTAGGTGCCGCCCCCGACACGCACGGGAGCTTCGCCCGGAAGGGTAATCTCGGCTTCCGTTCCGTTCGGGACGGAGATCTCATAGCGGATCTCATCGCCGAAGATATGCCACGAGGAGGAGACTCTGCCGTGACGGCTCTCAATTCCCCCTTCGGCAAAGCCGAGACGACGGTCGGGATGCGGCGCGACGCAGATCTTTTTGTAGCCTGCGCCGTCGTCCGGTACGGTGATACCGAGCACGACGCCGTAAATCCAGTCATACACGGCACCGTAAGCATAGTGGTTATAAGAGTTCATACCGCTCGACCAGAAGGTGCCGTCCTCACGGATGCCGTCCCAGTGCTCCCACATCGTGGTAGCGCCGTGCTCCACCGAGAAGAGCCACGAGGGGACGCCCTCGGCGAAGAGGAGATTATAAGCAACATCGGTGCGCCCGTTTTCGGTCAGAGCATGCAGAATATAGGGCGTACCGACGAAGCCGGTCGTCATTCTGTCATCGAAATCATGGATCATTTCGACAAGTTTTGTTGTCAATTTCTCTCTTTCGTTCTCCTCGCAGAGACGGAATTTGAGAATCAGGGCAAGGGTGGTCTGCGTGACAGCTTCAAACTTGATGCCCTCTTCTTCGATGACGCGCGCTTTCTCCTTTCCGGCGTTGCCGGTGTACATGACGGGCATACCATCCTTCATGAACGCCGCGCGGAAAGCGGCGCGCACCTTGCGATAGAGTGCCTCATACGCCGTGACATCCTCGCCGAGAATATGACCGGCACGAACCACAAGCTCGGTCGAATAAGCAAAGAAGGCGCTCGCGATCAGGTCGGGCTGCGTCGCACCCATATGGGTGCCGAAACCGGCGTCCATGCCGAGCCAGTCGCCGAAGTGCTCGCCGCCGATCCAAAGGAACTCTTCCGGACCCGCCGCGTGCATATAATCGACCCATTTCTTCATCATCGGGAAGTGCTCCGCTAACAGCTCGCGGTTGCCGAAGGCGAGATAGACTTCAAACGGACAGACCGTGGCGGCGTCCGCCCAGGCGGCAGAGACGCGGATCGGCAGATTCTTCAGCGAGGGAACGACGCCCTCGAGCGCACCGTCCGGCTTCTGATCGAGCGCCATGTCGCCGAGCCATTTCCGATAGAAGCGTTCTGTATCGTAGTTGATCGAGGCGGTACGGCAGAAGACCTGCGCATCGCCGAGCCAGCCGAGGCGCTCGTCGCGCTGCGGGCAGTCGGTCGGGACATCGACGAAGTTCGAGCGCTGTCCCCAAAGGATATTCTGATAGAGACGGTTGATCTTCTCTTCCCCGCAGGAGAAGAAGCCGGTGCGCTTCATATCCGAATAGACGGCGATCGAAGTAAAGGCGGAAAGGTCGATATCCTCCGGCGCCTCGTCAAGGCGGAGATAGCGATAACCGAAGAAGTCGAATTTCGGCTTCAGAATATCATATTCGCCGTCGAGTGTAAATGTAAGTTTACTTTTTGCAAAACGATAGTTCTCGGTATAAAAATTTCCGTCCTTGTCGAGCACTTCGGCGCAGGAGAGAGAAATGCGCTCGCCGCGCTTTCCCTTGATCCGGATCTCGGGGTAACCCGCGAGGTTCTGACCGAAGTCGATGACGCGCTCCCCCTTCGGCGTGAGAATGAATTCCTTCGCCGCGACACGCTCATGCTCCTTGACGATCTCGCCGACGCGGGGGATGATCTGCGGCTTTTTCGCCGTGTCGATGACGGCGGCGCCGATGCACTCATGTGCCGCGGTCAGATCCACCTCTTCCCCGTCGTAAAGCTCGGAAGCACGGACGATACCGCTCCATACCGAAAAGCTCTCGTCAGTCACAAAGGTCTCGGTATGTCCGTCGGCGAAGGTGACACGGATTTCGGCAATGGCGGAAATGTGATCGACAAAGTTCTTGGTCTTGCGATAACCGATGTCGCTGACTGCCCAGCCGTTACCGACATAGATCGAGAAGGTATTCTCCCCGTCTTTCAGAAGGCGCGTGATGTCGTAGCTCTCCGCCTGCACGCGGTGAGAGTAGCTCGTCCAGCCGGGCGAGAGGACATCCTCACCCGCACGCGCTCCGTTGACGGTGAATTCAAAGTTGCCGAGGGCGGAAACTTCCGCTATGGCTTTTTTTACTTTTCCGTGAAGGGTAACCGTTTTTGTAAATTCGGGAGGCACCGTGCCGATACTTGCGGGTGCCATGATCCATTTTGCCTGCTCTAACATAATTCCTCCGAAATCTTCTGATATTTTCGGGATTTTCCCCTTGCTTTTATTATAGTAGGAGTGATATAATATTTCCATAGGGCATTTTATGTTTGTTATGGTCTTTTTTAAGTTTTTTTCGAAAGGAGAGCATTTTGAACACACTCTTTTTCCCCGAACTCGGTGAAAACTGCCCCGTCCTGATCGTCCCCGACAAAAATGCCGCGAACAGCATGCACCGTCACAGCTTCTTCGAGCTGGTCTATATCACGGGAGGCGAGGCGGAGGAGATCCTCGAGGACGGGACGGTTCTGCCCGTGCGGGCAGGCGACTGCTTTCTCATCGACCTCGGACGGGCGCACGGATACCGCCCGACGGAAAACAGCGGGAATTTTTCTCTGATTAACTGCCTGTTTCTGCCGGAGACCATCGACCCGTCGCTTGCCTCCGCGAAGAGCTTTTCCGAGGTGATGTCGCCCTTTCTCTCAAGAACGCAGAGTCGGATCTCTGCGGAGGGCGGGCAGGCGATTTATCATGACAAAAACGGATTTGTCGGGACGCTGATCGGGCGGATCTGTAAAGAAGCCGAACGGCGGGAGACAGGATATGCCGACATGATACGCCACCTTTTACTCGGAGTGCTGATTACGCTTGTACGCGGAGAGCTTCGCCGTGCCGACGCGCCGCCTTCCCCCGCAACGCGGGTGATCCGCTATATCGAAGGGCATTACGGAGAGCATCTGACGCTCGGTGCCGTGGCGGACAAGCTCGGCTTCTCTCTTCCCTACCTCTCCGCCCTTTTCAAGAAGGAATGCGGCGTGACCTTCCGCGACTATCTGACGGGCGTGCGCATGAAGCGCGCGGCGACGCTCCTTTGCGGCTCCGATCTGAGTGTGGACGCGGTCGCGCGGCTTGTCGGCTATGAGGATCCCGCGTTCTTTTATAAGATGTTCAAGAAATTCTCCGGCAAGACGCCGGATGCCTATCGAAAGGCATAAAAAACGCGGAGTTGCAAACTTTACTTTGCAACTCCGCGTCTTTCATCTTTACTTGACAGAAATCAGAAGTGTGGTGAAAAGATCAAAATCGACGGAGAGGGTCATATCCTTTCCGCTTACCTTTTTCTTCTCCGTTACCTCACCGTCGCACGCACGGTCAAGTCTGCGGATTGTGATCTCGGCGTCTTTTCCGACCGGGAGATTTTCAAGGTGTATCTCGGCATGTTTCTTTTCGGCGGTGTCCTTATCCTCGAAGTAGGTCACCATCAGAGAGAAAGCGTCCTCCGACTTTGCGGCGGCGGCATACAGGGTGGGATCGTCGGAGACCGTCCCGACGGCAGTACCGAGGCGGTACAGCTCGCCGAAGAAATTGAAGGGCCAGTAGCCTTTCAGCCGGTCGGAGACGATGTCGGTGCTGAACATGCCGTTCATGCCGCAGGGGCGGGCATCGTAATACATGAGGAGATCGAGAGGCTCATATTGCGAGCGGGCAATGACGGCGGCGACGAAGGAAGAACCTTTCAGCCCCTTTTCCGCACGCAGAGAATAAACCCATTCGTCTCCCTTCCAGCCCTTGACATAGTTCCACTCATTGAGGATGCTTTCCGCATGATCGAAGCCGTAACGGTTCATCATGGCGCGCGTCTCGCGCTCGGCACGCAGAACGCTCTCGGGCGTGCTCGCGTAAATGTGCCACGAGAAGAAATCAAGAGGAGTGCCGTGCTCTTTCAGATAGGAAAGGAAGGCATTCGTCCAGTCCGTCCCCGTGCTTGCGGCGGCGGGACCGCCGATCTTCAGGTGCGGAAAGCGCGCCTTCAGATGTTTGGCGGCGACATCGAAGAATTCAAAAAACTGCGCACGGGTACCGCTCCAGGTCTTCTTGTCGACAGGGTCGCTGTTTTCGTTGAGATCGGGCTCGTTCCAGATCTCCCAATATTCGATCTTGTGACGGAAACCGTCGGCAAAGCCTTCGGTATAGTGCGCGATGATATGCTCGGCAATCACCGCCCACTTGTGGAAATCCTTCGGGACAAGGGTGCCGTACTTTTTCGGCCAGTGCTCGATCTTCGAGCCGAGACGGTAGAAAGGCTCGACCCCCGCATACAGCATGACCTTCAGATACTCGTCGGTCATGGTGAAATCGTAGGACGCGGGATCCTCGGGATCGGCATCGAAATTTGGGAACACGGCGAGGATATCGACGCAATGCTCTCCGCCGTACCCCGAATAAAAGGCGGCGTCATGCGTCCTCGCATAAGGGATCCCCGCCTCGCGGAAGGCGTCGATGTTCGTGATTCTCTGATCTTCGGTAAATTTATAGACGGGTCCGTTGTTGACCGCGTGCATGGGTTTGACCTGCCCGCAGGCGGCATTTGCGTTGACGGTAAGCAAAGACATACACTTCTCCTTTGTCGGCGCGCTTTTTATTCTCTCCCGCGCCTTTGTGTCTTTATCATACCATAAATAAAAGGAGAAAAGTATGTGATTTCATTCATCTTTTTCGGTAAAATGTGCAAAATCGGTCAAGGAAAAGGTAGCCCGCCCTTGTTGATTGCGTTTTCGCACGACGGCGATCCTTTTCGCCTAAAAAAACCAAAGCCCCGGGGGATATTCTCCCTCGGGGGTGTCCGGAGTTTGCTAATCAGAGTCGAACTGTGAAACCTCCGGTGGAGGTTTCAAGGTTAAGCGTTCCCCGAAGGGGCGCGTACCTTCATCAGGCTCGACCTGTTGGCAGCTCTTACGCGCGGTGGGTGATCCTTCTCGCCTAAAAAAACCAAAGCCCCGGGGGATATTTTCCCTCGGGGGTGTCTGGAGCTGCTAATCAGAGTCGAACTGTGAAACCTCCGGTGGAGGTTTCAAGGTTAAGCGTTCCCCGAAGGGGCGCGTACCTTCATCAGGCTCGACCTGTTGGCAGCTCTTACGCGCGGTGGGTGATCCTTCTCGCCTAAAAAAACCAAAGCCCCGGGGGATATTTTCCCTCGGGGGTGTCTGGAGCTGCTAATCAGAGTCGAACTGATGACCTCGTCCTTACCAAGGACGCGCTCTACCAACTGAGCCATAGCAGCAATTCGCCCGTTTTTTCCGGACGCATTGTATTATAACAAATTGCACGGGATTTGTCAAGTAGTTTTTTGAAAAAAGATAAAATGAATTTTGAAGCCGGGCGGTCTTACCGCCACGCGATTTCTTCTCATGCAAAGGTGACAAGCATTTTTTGCGACGAAAGCATACACCGCCGCAAGGATTTTTGCAACTTTTTCAAAAAAATTTGCGAAACCTATTGACAAACGGGCTTGTCTTTGGTATAATAACTCTCGCGTATTGATTCGGAAGGTTAGCTCAGTTGGGAGAGCATCTGCCTTACAAGCAGAGGGTCATAGGTTCGAGCCCTATACTTTCCACCAAGGGAAGATAAGGTAAGGCTTTTATATCGCCCACGCTGGCTCGATATGAGCTTGTCTTTCCACATCACATAAGGAATTATATACATTATATATAATTCATTCAAGAATGGCTTGGTAGCTCAGTTGGTTAGAGCGCTAGCCTGTCACGCTAGAGGTCGTGGGTTCGAGCCCCATCCGAGTCGCCATTCTTGATACGCTTCTGTAGCTCAGTTGGTAGAGCAGAGGACTGAAAATCCTCGTGTCGTTGGTTCGATTCCGACCGGAAGCACCACCTGCGGATTTAGCTCATTTGGTAGAGCGCGACCTTGCCAAGGTCGAGGTGGCGGGTTCGAGCCCCGTAATCCGCTCCAATCCCGAATGGTTTCATTCGGGATTTTTTCTTTTCTCCCCTGCTCTGCACTGTCCTTTTCCCCGCTTACGCATATTCTGTATAAGAAGCACAACTCTGCGACGGTGTCAAACTTCCCCGTGCGGTTATCCCTCCCGTGAAAACTTTTTCTTCTTTTCGGAAAAATCTTGAAAAAGCACTTGACAAACCGCGCGCTGTTTGCTATAATAATAAAGCGTTATCGCAGGGGCGATCTTTCGCCTGCCCGCGAGACCATGACAAGAATGGCTTGGTAGCTCAGTTGGTTAGAGCGCTAGCCTGTCACGCTAGAGGTCGTGGGTTCGAGCCCCATCCGAGTCGCCATTCTTG
>CALAFS010000227.1 GCA_937892405.1 uncultured Clostridia bacterium | reverse complement strand
TGCGGAGAACCTGCACGGCAACAATAAAAAACAGTATTTCAGGCAAAAAACAATCGAGTGTCCATACCAAACCCTCAGGTCTGTTATGAACACTCGATATGGTCGGAGTGACTGGATTCGAACCAGCGGCCTCTTGGTCCCGAACCAAGCGCTCTACCAAGCTGAGCCACACCCCGATGGGTTTTGAGAAGACGACGCGGTGCGCTGTTCTTCTAAACCTGATATATTATATCACCGCGGGGAGGAAAAGTCAATAGCTTTTTCAGAAAAAGCGAAAAATCAGCGAAAAGGCGGCGGAGAGGGGAAAACAAAGGGAATGTTTTTACGGTGTGCAGGGCAGGGGAGTCTTAGGTTTCGTATCGTCTTCCCGCGCTATTGACAAGGGGACGCCGGTATTGTATAATGAAGATAAGGATCGCCTTACCGCCAACGCCGTTTTACCTTTTGGGAAAAACGGTATGCCGGATTACCCGAAGGAGGAAAATATGAAAAAACTGACGGCATTTTTACTTTGTCTTTGCATGGTATTTTGCTTGGTTTCCTGCGGAGGGGAAAAGACGCCGTACGAGATCGCCAAGGAGGAGCTCGAAAAGTCGAACATGAGCAAAAGCGAGCTTTCGTCTTCCGAACTTGCGGAGTTTGAAACGAGGTTTTCAAAGCTCGGGCTCGAAAAGGGAATCTCGAGAGCCTGCCACTTTAAGTCGCAGACGCAATACGCGTATCTTGTCGAATTCGAGAGCGCGGCGGACGCCGAGATTGTCTATACGAAGTTCAGCGCTTCGCAGTATGACATGGCACAATCGGGGAACACCGTCGTCTACGGCAAGTCCGCGTGGATCGCGGATATTCCTTTCAACCGTTAAACGGTTTGGATAAAAAGCGAAACACAATGCCGCCGCATAAGTGAAAATAAAAGGCACCCGCCACAGGACGCCGGAATCGCGCCCATAAATAAATCTCCGCAAAAAGCAAACTATTCTTTGCTTTTTGCGGAGATTTTTTATCCATGGCTTCTTTTCTTTGATTGCCGTCCGGAAGTCACAGCAACATAACGCCGGCTTCACGGCACTTTTCGACGGTGTTTCTGTCCCAGATGCTCGACTGCACCTCGCCGATGTGGGCGCGCCCCATCAGGAGCATGCAGAGGCGGGACTGCCCGATGCCGCCGCCGACGGTCAGCGGCAGCTCGCCGTCGAGGAGCATGCGGTGAAAGGGCAGGTTCTTTCGCTCTTCGCACCCCGCGAGCTTCAGCTGGCGGGCGAGGGCTTCTTCGTCGACGCGGATCCCCATCGAGGAGATCTCGATCGCGTGCCCGAGCACGGAATTGTAGAAGAGAATATCGCCGTTGAGCGTCCAGTCGTCATAGTCGGGCGCTCTGCCGTCGTGCGGCTTCCCGTCCGAGAGCTTTCCGCCGATCTGCATGATGAGTGCGGTGCCGTGCTCTTTCAGAAAGGCGTCCTCTCTCTCCTTCGGCGTGAGGGTGGGGTAGAGCGCGAGGAGTTCTTCGGTCGTGATCGCCGCCATGTCCCGCGAGAGCTTCACCGGGATCTCGGGGTAGTCGACGCGGAGCAGGTCGCTCGTGTCGCAGATGACGCCGACGATCGTCTCGGCGATCGCCTTCAGCGTGTCGAGGTTGCGGTCTTCTCTTGTGATGACCTTTTCCCAGTCCCACTGGTCGACATAGATCGAATGGAGATTGTCAAGCTCTTCGTCGCGGCGGATCGCGTTCATATCGGTATAGAGTCCGTTGCCGACATAGAAGTGATATTCCTTCAGGGCGAGGCGCTTCCACTTCGCGAGGGAGTGGACGACCTGCGCCGCGCTTCCCACGGCGGGAATGTCAAAGGAGACGGGGCGCTCCACACCGTTCAGATCGTCGTTCAGCCCCGAATTTTCCGTGACGAAAAGGGGCGCGGAGACGCGCTTCAGATTCAGCGCCTCGGCGAGGCGATCCTGAAAGGTGCGTTTGATAAAGGAAATCGCTTTCTGCGTGCGGTAAAGGTCGAGCGGGGAATGGTACCCCTTCGGAATTTCGATGCGGTTCATGAGAAGCTCCTTCGGTCGGAATCAATATTGTCAGAGTATGAAAGACGGGCGACGACGGTGCGCCGCCCTGCCGGACGGAAAATTATTTGACGCGGCGGATCGACTCGATGACCGGCTGATCTTCCTTCGGCACGGTCTCGGTGTAGCCGAGCTTTCTCGCGTATTCGGTGATCGCGTCCACGACATCCATGCCCTCGGTGACATAACCGAAGGCGGCATAATTGCCGTCGAGGAAGGTGCTGTCCGCGTTGCAGATGAAGAACTGCGAGGACGCGGAGTCATAGGCGGAAGAGCGCGCCATCGAGATGGTGCCGCGCAGATGCGTCAGCGTGTTGTTCACGCCGTTGGCACGGAACTCTCCCTTGATGGTCTTGTCCGAGCCGCCGGTGCCGTTGCCCTTCGGGTCGCCGCCCTGAATCATGAAGCTCTGCATGATTCTGTGAAAGGTCAGTCCGTCATAGAACCCGCTCTCCGCGAGGGAAATGAAGTTTTCCACCGTGATGGGCGCCTGATCGTGGCGGAGCTCCACACGGATCGTGCCGAAGTCTTTGACCTTGATTTCCACCTCGGGACGGTCGGGGAGCTCGTCTTCGCCGCAGGAAGAAAGGACGGGAGCAAAGCAGAGAAGGGCGAGAAGAAGTGCTATGATCTTTTTCATAAATATTACCTCTTAGAAATACTTTTGTTGTAATTTGCAAACATTCGTTTTCAAAATCAAAGATTTTGCGCGAGAAACAGTTCCACGGCGGCATAGCCGTCCACACCGCCGAGCTTGGAGGCGGCATCGACTTTCGTCAGAGAATCCAGCGCCGCGACAAGGCGCGGGACGCCATGGGACTTGACGGTGCGAAGGTACATGCGCACCTTGAAGGCGGGGATTTTCAGCGCCGCCTCGATCGCCGGGGCATCCGCCCCCTCGTCGGAGAGCAGTGCCACCGAGACAAGCTCGCTGTAAGTGCGGGTCAGCATCCCGATAAGGACGGCGGGATCGGTGCGCTCTCTCTTCATCTCGAGCAGGGCGCGGAAGGCAAGGGCGCGGTTGCGGTCGATAACCGCATTGGAGAGCGCGAAGGTGTCGCACTCGAGCGTGGAGGAGGCGACCGCCTCCACATCGGCGGGGGTCAGGGTGTCTCTGCCGTTCGCCTTCAGATAGGCGGCGAGCTTTTCCACCTCCCCGATGAGAATGTCCATCAGGTGCCCCGAGCGGAACACGAGGGCGCGCAGGGAGTCGGCGTCGGTGCGGATCCCCTCCGCGTCGAAGTGCCGTTTCAGCCAGCCGAGCAGCTGGGCGTCGGTCGACTTCGGGAAAGGTACAATGTCGAAGAGCTTGCCGTACCTTGTCGCGAGCTTGCTCGGTCGCTTCGCCGTCCCGGGGTCAAAGCCGTCCGCCGTCGCAGAGAGCAGGAGGACGGTGTAGGAAAATTCTTCTTTCAGCGGGGCGAGGTCGTCGACCGCCCCCCGCACGCTCTCCTTCATGTGCTCAAAGTCGGGATAGCGCCATTCGACGAGCTTGTAGTCGCTCATCATCGGCGGCGCCTTGATCGCGTCGGAGAGCTTCGGCACATCAATCTCGGGTCCGTCGAAGACAAGGTGATTGAAGGGCGCGAACGCCGCGTCGGTCACGATCTTCTCGCGGAGGAGGGAGGCGTGATAGCGCTTTAAGTATTCTTCTTCGCCGACGAAGAGGTACCACCCCTTCGGGTCCTTCGCGATCCTGTCGCGGAAATCCTTCTGTTCCACGGCGTCTCCTTTCTGAAAGTCTTAACGGTCGTCGGGACTCACACGCAGGGTGAGCCGACAGTGCCGCAGGGCACCTCCGAGCTCGGTGCGGTAGATGAGGTCGATCTCGCCCGCGCCGCCGTCAAAGGCGTAGCGTATGCCCTCGGTCGTGACGACCATGTCAAAGCGATAGGGCGGGATCTCGTAGAGGGAGCGGTGCACCCCGCCTTCGGAGAAGAGAATCTCCGAGCGGATCGCGCCGCGGCGGCAAAGACGGATTTTCCCGTCGGTGCAGAGGAGCTCGCTTTGCACCTCGCCGCCCTCGCCCGCCTCGGTGTAGGTGAGGAGGAAGCTGCCGCCCCTCGCGCGGAGCACTCCGGGCAGAGAGCGCTCGTCAAGCTCGCGCTCCTGGCTTCCGTCGTCCGAGATCTCGGAGCGGAGTAGGAGACGGATATTCTCTTCTGCCATAGGCACCTCCATCGGATAAAAGCAAGGCGCCGGCACCGCGGTCTCGGCAGGAGCGGCGGTGTCGGCGTCGGGTTGTGCGCAGGTCGTCAGACGCTGCGGCGGTTCCGTTTACGAAGATTGTATTCGCTGTGCGGGTTAATCAGCTCGCGCCAGTCGAGACTGCCTTTTTCCAGCGCCATCACCAGCACTTCGGCAGTCGCGATATTCGTCGCGACGGGGATATTGTAGACATCGCAGAGGCGGAGAATACTCAGCTCCGCTTCGCTCGGCACCTTCTCGGGGTCGGTGCTGCGGAAGTAGAAGAGAACATCAATCTCATTGAAGGAGATGCGCGAGGCGATCTGCTCTGCACCGCCGGCATGCCCGGCGAGGAAGGTCTCGATCTCGAGCCCCGTGGCATCGGCGATATATTTTCCCGTAATGTGCGTGGCACAGAGATGGTGCCGGCTCAGAATTCCGCAATAGGCAATGCAGAACTGTGCCATCAGCTCTTTTTTGTTGTCATCGGCGATGATCGCGATATCCATGGAGGATCCTCCCTTCCGCGTCTCCGGTGCCCGGAGCGGTAGATATTTTCCTGTTGTCAGAGAATATACTGGGTATATTATAGCACGACACTGTCTTTTTGTCAATCGGGATTCCCGATATTTTTTGTAGAAAATCCCATAAATTTTTTGAAAATAGGATTGTAAAAATGAAAAAGTTGTAGTATAATATCCCATGGTAAAGAAAAAAGCAAGTTCATGAGGTGAAAAAATGAAAACTTTCAGAAGAATCGGTGTTTTGACCTCCGGCGGAGACGCCCCCGGAATGAACGCGGCGATTCGCGCCGTGGCGCGTGCGGCAATCACCGCCGGCGTTGAGGTCATGGGAATTTACAGAGGTTACTCGGGACTGATCGACGGCGATATCCGCCCGCTCGCGATCCGCGACGTTTCCAATATTATCAATAAAGGCGGCACGATCCTCTATTCCGACCGTTGCCCCGAGTTCAAGACCGAGGAGGGCATGCGCCGCGCGGTCGAGACTTGCGAGAAGTTCGGTATCGACGGCATCGTCGCCATCGGCGGTGACGGCACCTTCCGCGGTGCGACCGACCTGACGATGCACGGGATCCCCTGCGTCGGACTCCCCGGCACCATCGACAACGATATTACATCCACCGATCACACGATCGGCTACGACACCGCGATGAACACCGTCATCGAGCTTGTCGACAAGCTCCGTGACACCTGTGAGTCGCACGCCCGCGCCAGTGTCATCGAGGTCATGGGACGCGGGGCAGGCGACATTGCCCTGAATACCGGCATTGCCTCCGGCGCGACCGCCGTCGTGATTCCGGAATTCATGCCCTTTGATGAGCAGGCTCTCTTCGAGAAGGTCGAGAAGTCGAGAGCGCTCGGCAAGCGGAACTTCATCATCATCGTCTCCGAGGGCGTCGGCTCGGACTACGCACCGGGACTCACCGAGCGCCTCGAAAAGGTGACGGGGGTCGAGGCACGCTTCGCCCGCTTCGCTCACATCGTCAGAGGCGGCAATCCCACTCTCCGCGACCGCGTCATGTCGTCGCAGATGGGCGTGTTCGCCGTGGACGAGCTCCTGAAGGGACATTCCGACATCGTCATCTGCGAGCGTCACGGCAAGATCGTCGCGACCGATATCCGCTACGCCCTGATCCTCGACCGCATGTATAAGAACAAGCTGAAGGACGGCGACCTCGACGGCTTCACCGAGCACCAGCTCGAGAAGATGCGCGCCCATGTCGAAGAGAAGCGCCAGAAGATGAAAGAACTCTACGAGATGGAGACCCGTATCGGTCTTTGATCGCAAAAAAGAACCGGGAAATCCCCGGTTCTTTTTTTGCGAAGGAAGAAGTTATCGAATGAAGAACTTAACGAATGAAGAAGTTATCGAATGAAGAATTCAGAATTATGAATTCAGAATGAGGCAATAAGAGGTCGTTTGTTTTCTCTTTTCTGACTTTTATATTTTTCCGCCTTCGGTATCGCATGCGTCCTTTCGAGGTGCTTTCGCTCGCTTCCATCGTAGGGGCGACCATCGGTCGCCCGCTTTCGCCGCCATT
>CALAFS010000226.1 GCA_937892405.1 uncultured Clostridia bacterium | reverse complement strand
CCGAGTATTCCCAGATCTTCCTCCTGTCCGTGGAGCTTGCCGTCATCGCGACGCTCGTCTGCCTGCTCGTCGGCTATCCCCTTGCTTATATTATGGCAAAGGCGAAGCCCTCGCACCAGAAATTCTTCGTCATTCTCCTCATGCTCCCGATGTGGACAAACCTTCTGATCCGTACCTACTCCATCATGGCGATCTTCGACGACGGCGGATTCCTGAATCAGCTGCTCGGGACGGAGCTGCACATCATCGGGACGAAAGGTGCCGTAATCTTCGGCATGGTCTACGACTTTCTTCCCTATATGGTTCTGCCGATCTACACCTGCATTTCCAAGATCGACAAGCACATGTGGGAGGCGGCGAGCGACCTCGGGTGCAGTCCGATGCGGGTCATTACCAAAGTCATCTTCCCCCTGTCGCTCTCGGGCGTCGTCTCGGGCGTGACGATGGTCTTCGTCCCCTCGATCAGCACCTTCTATATCTCACAGAAACTCGGCGGCGGCACCTTTGAGCTGATCGGCGATACCATCGAGCGACAGTTCGTCTCCAGCGCCCTGAACACAGGCGCGGCGATCTCTCTTGTTATGATGATTCTCATTCTGATCTCGCTCTCGGTCATGAACCGCTTCTCCGACCCCGAAGACGGAGGTATCATCGTATGAAACACCTCTCAAGAATTTATCTTTGCCTGATTTTCGGAATTCTTTATATTCCGATCCTGACTCTGATTTTCTTCTCTTTCAACGCGCAGAACAGTACGGCGGTCTTCTCCGGTTTCAGCCTGATGTGGTACCGTGAGCTGTTCAGCTCGCCCGACACCTTCGTCGCTCTTCGCAACACGCTGATTCTCGCGCTGTCCTCCTCTCTGCTCGCGACCGTCATCGGCACCGCGGCGGCGGAAGGAATCTACCGCATGAGAAACAAGTTCATCAAAAACACCGTCAAGTCGGTGACAAACATTCCGATGATGAACCCCGATATCGTCACCGGTATGTCCATGATGCTCTTCTTCGTCGCGGTTGCCGGCATCATCGGGATTGCTTACGACTCCATCGGCTTTGTCGCCATGCTTATCGCACACACAACCTTCTCTCTCCCCTATGTCATCCTCTCGGTGCTTCCGAGAGTCACCGATCTCGGGAAGACCTATTCGGAGGCGGCAATGGACCTCGGGTGCACTCCGCTCCAGTCCTTTTTCAAGGTAGAGCTTCCGAACCTTCTGCCCGGTGTGCTCTCCGGCTTTATCATGGCGTTCACCCTTTCGCTCGACGACTTCGTCATCTCCTATTTTGTCGGATCTTCAAACTTCCAGACCCTCCCCCTTCTCATCTATTCGATGACGAAGAAGAAGGTCACTCCCGACATGTACGCGCTCTCGACGCTGATCATTCTCGTTATCTTCACGCTCTTGGTTGTCTCTAATGTCCGTAGCGGAAGACGCGCACGGAAAGCAGGAGGTAAAAAGTAATGAAAAAGCGAATTTCTCTCATTCTGTTTCTCCTCATGTTTGCATCTGTCATGATTTTTCTCGCTTCCTGCGGAAATAACGAGGCAGACGACGAAGTGTCCGAAGGAACGGTCAGAGTCCTGAATGTCTATAACTGGGGCGAATACATCTCCGACGGCTCTCTCGGTTCGTATGATACGAACGCCGAATTTGAAGCATGGTATAACAGCACGCACAAGGACAAGGTGAAGGTGATTTATACCACCTACGCGACAAACGAGGATATGTACGCGAAGATTTCGAGCGGTGCCGGTACCTACGATGTCATCATTCCCTCCGATTATATGATTCAGAAGATGGCAAAAGAGGGACTTCTCCTCGACTTTGATGTCGCGGCGGATATTCCGAATTACGAGTACATCGAAGACGCATACAAAGGTCTGCTCTATGACCCTGATCAGCGTTATTCCGTCCCCTACACCTACGGTATGACGGGCATCATCTACAACACGACAATGATCGACGAAGAAGATGCCGCTCTTGAGAGTTGGGGACTTCTCTGGAACGAAAAGTACAGAGGAAAAATTCTTCAGTTCAATAACCCGCGCGACGGCTTCGGCTCGGCGATGTACTACATGAACCTTGATGTCAACTCGAAGGATCCCGCCGTCTGGCGTAAGGCGCTCGATAAGCTTCTTGAGCAGAAACCGTATGTACAGGCATATGTCAGCGATGAAATCTTCAACAAGATGATTTCCGGTTCTGCCGCGGCGGCACCCTACTATGCCGGCGACTACATCACGATGGTGGATCAGAACGAAAATCTCGGCTTCTACTATCCGACGGAAGGAACGAATGTTTTCGTCGACGCAATGTGTATTCCGAAATCGGCAAGATACCCTGACCTCGCGAAAGAATACATCAACTTCATGCTCTCGGAAGAGGCAGCGGTCGCCAACGCGATCTACATCGGTTACGCTTCCCCGAACCGCCTTGTCAAGGAGAGCGAAGAGTACCTTGACGAAATGGGGGAAGAAGCCTATGAGATTCTCTATCAGCTCACCGGTGACGAAGCCAATGTCAACTACTCTTTCGACCCCGTTTATTACAGCTTCGACGACGACACACAGGAACTTGTCAATTCTCTTTGGGAGAATCTCAAGACCGAGAGTGCCATCGAACCGTGGGTGCATGTGGTCAGCGGCGTGATCGTCGTCTCCCTCCTCGCCTTCGGCATCTACACAGTCTATATCAAAAAGAAGCGTTCCCGCCATTATCGCATGCGCGACAGAGCCGCCGCAAAAGCAAAAAAAGGCGTACGCGGATAACTCAACCAAAAAAGTCCCGTCGGCAAATTTGCCGACGGGACTTTTTTCGCTTATTTCGATAAATTTCCGGATTATTTTGCGGCAGTCTTCGAAATCTTTTCCTCGATTTTTGTCGCCGCTTCTTCAATCTCCGTATTCTCGAAGAGTTCAATCACACCCTTGTCGCAAAGAGAGGCAAGCTCGGGATCAATCGGAAGCTTCGCCAACACCTCGGTGCCGTGTTTCGCGGCAAGCTCGTCTATGTGACTCTCGCCGTAGATCTGATACTTCTTTTTGCAATCCGGGCAGGTAAAGTAGCTGTAATTCTCGATCAGACCGAGAACGGGAATGTTCATCAGATCCGCCATGTTGATCGCCTTATCCACGATCATGGAGACAAGTCCCTGCGGGCTGCTGACGATAACGATACCGTCGAGCGGCAGACTCTGAAATACCGTCAGCGGAACATCTCCCGTTCCGGGCGGCATATCCACGAACATATAATCCACCTCGTTCCAGACAACATCGGTCCAGAACTGTTTGACCGTCCCGGCGATCACCGGTCCGCGCCAGACAACGGGCTTTGTCTCATCATCAACCAAAAGGTTGATGCTCATGACCTCGATGCCTGTCTTGGTGACCGGCGGGAACATACCGAGGTCGCTCCCCTGCACGCACCCGGTCGAAAGACCGAAGGCGCGCGGAATCGAAGGACCTGTGATATCCGCATCGAGAATCGCGGTATTGTATCCGCGCCGACGCATGGTCACGGCAAGCATCGAGGTGACGAGGGATTTTCCGACGCCTCCTTTGCCGCTGACGACACCGATCACATGCTTGATTTTACTCGCCTTGTTTTCGGGTGCGAGAAGGGACTCCTCCGCACACTTTTCCTTACAGGTCGAGCAGTCGTGTGTACATTCCGACATTTGTATTTCCTCACTTTCCGTCACAGAGTATCCATGACGATTTCACCGTCACGCACCGAGAGAGCAATGCCGATGAGTTTGTTATCATAATGGTCGATCACCGCCGCGGCAATCGCATCTTCGATATGCCGTTCGATATAGCGGCGCATGTTGCGCGCACCGTACTTTTCGGAATAGGAGCGCTCGGCGACAAGTGAGAGGACATCTTCGCCGTAGGTCAGGCGGATTCCCTTCTCCTCCGAGAGATACTTTTGCAGATTTCCGAGCTGAATGGTGGCGATCTTTACAAAATCCTCTTTCGTCAGGTGACGGAAGGTGATAATCTCGTCCACGCGATTCAGAAACTCCGGGCGCAGGAAGGAAGCGAGGGCGCGCTCGGTCTTTTCCTTGCTCTGCATTTCCTTCGCCTCGGAGAAGCCGGAGATGGCGGAAGAAGTTTCGCTCCCCGCGTTGGTGGTCATAATGATGACGGTATTCTCAAAATTGACGACTCTTCCCTGCGCGTCGGTGATCCGTCCTTCGTCAAGAATCTGAAGAAGAATGTTCATGACATCGGGGTGAGCTTTTTCGATTTCATCAAACAGGACGACAGAATACGGACGGCGGCGGATCTTCTCCGTCAGCTGTCCCGCCTCATCGTAGCCGACATATCCCGGCGGGGCACCGATGATACGGGAGACTGCGAATTTCTCCATGAACTCCGACATATCCAAGCGAATCAGCGCCTCCGGCTGTTTGAACAACTCGCGGGCAAGCACTTTGACAAGCTCGGTCTTTCCGACGCCGGTCGGACCGGCGAAAATCATGGAAACCGGACTCTGACGGTAAGAAACACCCGCACGCTTCCGCTTGACGGCACGGCAGACGGCGCTCACCGCTTCGTCCTGCCCGATAATACGCGAGGAGATTTTCTCATAAAGCCCCGTCAGCTCTCCGAGCTCGTTCTTTTTGATGTCCGACGCGGGAATCCCTGTCCAGATCTCGATGACATCGGCGATGTCCGACGGTGTGAGCGACAGATTCGAGATCACGGGATAGAGCGCGTCCTGACGCTCCTCGAGACGAAGCTCTTCCACCTTCAGGTCGGCAAGCAGCTTATAACGCGCCTCGTCCGCCGTCCCGTCTTTTTCTTCGGTCGCGGTATCGGCGGCAGCCTCTGCCGCCTCGCGCTTTTTGGCGAGGGCAGAAAGCTCTTTTTCGTTGCGCTTATATTCGTTCAACTCGGGCGAGGTCAGTGCCGCGCGGGACGCCGCCTCGTCGATCAGGTCAATGGCTTTGTCCGGCAGGAAGCGATCCGTGATATACCGTTCCGACATCGAGACGGCAAAGCGGGCGACCTCATCGGGAATCTTCACGCCATGGAAGGTCTCATAATAGGTTTTGATTCCCTTGATGATTTCCACCGTCTCCTCGACGGAGGGCTCCGTCACGGTGACGGGCTGAAACCTGCGCTCCAGCGCGCTGTCTTTTTCGATATATTTGCGGTACTCCTTCAGGGTCGTCGCACCGATTACCTGAATTTCCCCGCGGGAGAGCGCCGGCTTCAGAATATTGGCGGCACTCATGCTCCCCTCGGAATCTCCGGCACCGACGATGTTATGCACTTCGTCGATCATCAGAATCACATTTCCCGCGGATTTCACTTCTTTGATAAGTCCGAGGATACGGGATTCAAACTGTCCGCGGAACTGTGTCCCCGCAACCAGTGCCGTCAGGTCGAGAAGCCAGATCTCCGTCTCGCGAAGCCGCTCGGGCACGCGCCCTTCGACAATCCGCAGGGCGAGCGCCTCGGCGATCGCGGTCTTTCCGACACCCGGCTCACCGATA
>CALAFS010000225.1 GCA_937892405.1 uncultured Clostridia bacterium | reverse complement strand
CCTGCGAGATTGAAGGCTGCCGCCTCTTTCTCACCGGCGCGGATACCGTGTTTGAAGGCGGCTCGTATTCTCTTACCGCAAAGATCACGGACAGCAGATGGTTTCTCGGAGAGAAAACCCGATTGACAAACGGTACCGGAACTCTTACCTCCGCCGGCGCAAGCAGCTTCACCTTTCCCGTCGGGAGAGGCAGTGAAACACAAACCACCTTCCGCACGGCAGAGACACCGAGCCGTGATTCCGATGCTGCACCCCTGATCGCCGAAACCTTCCCGTTGACCGTCGGCGTCGGCACCGTATTCAGTGCCCCGACAGAGAATCTGACGGTAGAGGAAGGAATCCTCGCCAGAATCCGGACAAGCATTGTTCTTCTCTCGGAGAAAGAAAAACAGTATCTTTCCGATGAACAGGATACCCTCTATTATGAAGTGGTAGAAGAGGAAGATACCCTGACGGCAACCTTTGTCGAAACCTACGGCGGAAAGAATACCACCTACGAGGAAATATGGAAACGGGGAAGTACCCCGTATCATGCGTTTCCCACTTATATCGGTACCTATTATCACCTTGTCCGTGCGGAGGAGCCGATCACGGAAGACAGTACCTACGATACGGCAACCGTTCGCTCGACGGAATCCAAAGTGCTTGGCAATCTGATCCTTTCCGAAAGCATTACCTTTCAGTTCTTTCTTGCCAATGACGGCGTTCTGCAAAGCGCCCACGCGAAAGATCTCTCCTGCACCTTTTCGGAAGAAACCCCGACGGAGGAGGGAAAGATCCGTTTCCTCGTTCCCGCAGATCCGAAAACCCTGACCGGTTCTTTCGACCTCGCGCTCCCGATGACAACGGGAGAAACCTACCATGTGGAGATCTCTCTTCAGACCTATGCGGAATCCGTGATGGAACTGTATCCCGATGTCCCTGCCAATATCCGATTGGTCAAAGCGCTTCTCGCTTATGTGGAGGAAGTCTCCGGTTACTTCTACGAAAACGGAAAACTGGTTGACGAACCCGACGCAGAGGGAATTGAACGGATCCGTGAGCTTCTCGGGGAGGACTACACGATCCCCGATCGCACCTTCGACCCAAGCGAAGTTTCCCACCCGCGCGGCGGCGGAGCAATTCTTTCCGCAGCACTGAATCTTGTGAGCAACCCGGGATACGCCTTCCGGTTGAACCCGAACTTCACAGGCACCGTTACGATAGAGACACCGACGAAAAGCGAGACTTACCGAATCACGAACGGCACCTACGGCGGCGAAGAATTTCTCTTCGCACGCGACATCGGCGCGGGAGACTTCCGCTCCGATATCACCGTGACCTGTGTCGGAGACGAATACGATTCTCTTGACATGACCTTCACCTATAACCTCGATTCCTACATGTGCGGCTTCGGCGAAGAGATCCCCCGCTACGCTCTCGCACTCTACGATTATGTGCTCTCTGTGGAAGAGTATGAACTCTACGGAAAACGAAGACCGTAATA
>CALAFS010000224.1 GCA_937892405.1 uncultured Clostridia bacterium | reverse complement strand
CTCAGCCACAAGATCAAAGAGGCAAAGAAAACGATCGAAAGACGCAAAGATGACATCATCATCGAGTGATCCCCTGTCGGATCCGAGAGCCGTCGCAACCGCGACGGCTCTTTTTTTACCCGCGATACCGAACGGTGAAAATCGCGGGTGCCGACAGTGACAGGGACAGGGTGTCGTAAAGCGGCGTCCCGTGATTTCTCCCCTCTCTGCCCTGCCGTGCTTCTCTGTTTTTACCGTCGTCATCACGCATGACGGCACTTTTTTGTCTTTTTCATATTTATAGTATTCTTTTAGAAAATAATAATATCTTGAGCATATGGATTATTCGTTTCTGTATTTATAGACTATATTGTAGATAAAAAAGAAACGGGAAATTCACAAAAATCCCGTCCGAAGGAGAGCCGATGAAAAAGACAGAGAAGAAAAACGGGCAATGTCCCGGAAAAGAGAAAAATCCCCTCGCCGTCGAAATCGGAAAAAGAATCCGTGCCTACCGCAATGCAAAAGGATACACGCAGGAGATCCTCGCCGAGCGTGCCGAATGTCACACCACCTACATCGGGCAGCTGGAGCGCGGAGAAAAGAACGCGACGATCGAAAGTATCTCGAAGATTGCGGCAGCGCTGGAGGTTTCCCTTTCCCTCCTTTTTGAAATGAGCGAGGAAGAGGCTGGGAAAGACAACTTTCCTCTTCTTTGCTACCGCATGATTTCCGAAAAGCCGAAGGAAGAACAGGCGCGCCTGTATGCCGTTCTGCGTGCGGTGGAGGATTACAGAAATCTGTAAGACAGCCTTGCAAGGCGGAGTTTTTCCGCACGCCCGCGCTGGAGCAAAGGAAAACCGACGCGGCAAAGACGCCTCCGGGCAAAACGGCGTTTTCTCCGAATGTCGGGAGAAAACAAAGAAAAAATGTCGATGATCGTCGATTTTCAGGAAAATCGGAAGAAAATCGCCTCTTATTCTCTCAGTATAAATTAATGCGCCGCGGCTCGGTTCGCGGCGCCTTGATTTTGCTACGGTCGCATTGCTCCGGGCAATATGCCTTTATTCCGTTTTCGGCACCTCGCGGGTGAGAAAGATTTCCGATACGCTAAATCGCTGTCGGTGCACGCAGAAAAAATCCGCGCCATGATCGGGGAGGTTCCATGCGAAGATTTCCGCTGCGGCAGAGAGACAAAAGTCCATATCGGTCATTTTCCGTCCGACGGCATTTTGTTCGCTTTCCAGGCGGAGGGGCTGACACCGTAGACTTTTTTGAAGAGCTTTGAAAAGAGGAACATATCCTCATAGCCGCAGCGCTCGGCGCTCTCCCCGACCGAAGCGCCCGCGCGCAAACATTCGGTCGCCTCGCGCATGCGTGTGCGCAGAAGATAGTCGCGGATACTCATGCCGACCTCCGCGTGAAAGAGGCGGGGCAGGGAGGGGCGGTTTTAATGCAGGGTATCGGCGAGTTCTTCAATGCTGATTTTCTTCATATACATCGCGTCGATATAGTTGCGGACTCTGCGGACATACTCATTGCCGCCCGCCTCCGCCCCGCCGAACAGCTCGTCATACAGAGCAAAGAGAGCGGAAGCCGCGGAATATTCCGATGCGCCGGCACTTTCGGCAGTCCGCATAAAGAGGCGTGTCACGGCGGGGGTGGAGGGAAAGACGGGCGACATCTTCGCCATTTTCTCCGAAAGTGCACCGTCAAAGCCGATCCAGCAATAGTGCCACGGATCGGTATCGTCCGCCCGATAAAATGTCTCCTCACCGGGGAGAATCCGGAAAATTTCACCCGTCCTCACGGGATAGGAGACACCGCCCACGGTATAGGTGCCGCGGCCGGAAAGGACGCAGTGCAAGAGAGTATATCGCCGCACCGCGGGTCCGAAGTGATGCCCGGGCGCGCAGACCTCCTCCCCCGCCACCACCGGATTCAGATCGGTAAAATGTCGGTTGACCATCAGAATGTCCGAATACCAATATGCTTTTTCCCGTTTCATGCTTTTCTCCTTTTTCTCGAATCGGTTCCATTATGCCATATTTTTCTCCGTTATGCAATGGTAAAAACGAAAAAAATGCGATATGATGAAAAAGGATCCGCAAAAAGCGGAAAAAAACGAAAAATTCCGGAGGGTTTTTCTGATGAAACTGACCTTTATGGGTGCGGGAAGCACCGTCTTTTCCAAAAATGTCATCGGCGACACCATGCTGTGCGACAAGTTCCATGACATCGAGATTGCACTTTATGACATCGATGCGACAAGACTTGAAGAATCCTATCTCCTCATCACAAAAATGAATGCGGACATCAACGAAGGAAGAGCGACTGTAAAGAAATATCTCGGCGTGGAGAACCGCAAAGAGGCTCTGCGGGGAGCGAACTTCGTCGTCAATGCGATTCAGGTCGGGCTTTACGACCCCTGCACCATCATTGATTTCGAGGTGCCGAAAAAATACGGTCTGCGTCAGACCATCGGCGACACGCTCGGGATCGGAGGCATTTTCCGCGGGTTGCGCACCATTCAT
>CALAFS010000223.1 GCA_937892405.1 uncultured Clostridia bacterium | reverse complement strand
TTTCACCCGACCACAGGTCGGATTTCACCGCGCGTTGCAAGGGTTCAACGCGCTCCGTAGGGGTCGGCGCCCCCGACGACCCGCCGCGCTTTGCCGACCGCGTGCGCTTTATCGAGGTGTTTTCGCCCGCTTTCATCGTAGGGGCGACCATCGGTCGCCCGCCGTAAAAACCATGTTTTCCCACGCGGTGAAAATTGAGAAACCATGGCGAGATTTCATATCAAAGCATACTTTCAAGCGGAAAACTTTGATGGAGGTTTCGTTTTGTAAAAGAAATGCCGGAGGGAGGTCGGGCAAAAAGCCGATACCCCGCATGTAGAGATAACGACGCGGGCGACCGATGGTCGCCCCTACGGGTCATATGATAACGAAATATCCTCCCGATAAAGCAAATCGATGCCTTTCCTTTTGCGGGTCGTCGGGGGCGACGACCCCTACAAAGGTACCAAAGCGTGAAATTCTATTTTGAGCGTTGTAAGAACGATAACGCAGACAATTGACCGACGCTCACGCCGGAACCGTTTTTAGCGCGCGGAATATTTTTACGCTTTCTTTTTTCCGACCTTTCCTTTTCGTTTTTTGGGTGTTTTTCCGTTCTCTCTTTTTCCGTTCACCTCTTTCTTTTTCAAGGAAAAGGAAAGAAGAAAGTCAGGGAAGAGAGAAGGACGCGCCGCTTGTCGGCTCTCCGCGGAGCGGAAGAGAAAAAAGATATATAGGTAGGGGTAGTAGTAGTAAGGGATGTGGAAATTGTGGAAAAGTCTCTCTCACTCAATATTTTCGGGGATTTTTTACCCACATCTTATCCACATTTTCGAGAGATTTTCGTTGGACGGAATTTTTGAGAACTTTCCCCACATTTTCCACCGCTTTTCCACACAGAAAACCATAGGGAATTTTCCACATTTCCACAATAAAAATGTGGAAAAAAACTTCGTAAATTCAGAATTAAGAATTATGAATTCAGAATGATTTCAACCAAAGAGTTTTCCTCTCGCCGGAGATTATTTCACCAAAAGAATGAAAAGTTAAAAAAGAGAAGTGTGCGATCGCTTATCGCCTAATTCTTAATTCTTCATTCTGAATTCTGAATTACCTTCAGTTTCCTTTGATTTTCCTCATCAAGCGGTTGATCTCGTCCTCGGCTCCTTTTTTGGTTTTGATATTGATCTCCACCTTGTTGCAGGAGGAGAGGACGGTGGTATGATCGCGCTTGAAGGTGTCACCGATGGATTT
Source organism: uncultured Clostridia bacterium (assembly GCA_937892405.1). Lineage (GTDB taxonomy): Bacteria > Bacillota > Clostridia > Oscillospirales > CAG-272 > UBA1740. Next base: position 11,857 of record CALAFS010000223.1, on the reverse strand, counting down.
GAGCGTCGCGCCGGTCATGCGCTTGACAAGATAGATCGCGACATGACGCGCGTTTGCGATATTTTCGGTTTTCTTTTTGGACATGATGTCTGCCGTCGTGACATCGTACTCTTCCGCAACCGTGGCGATGATTCTCTCCACCATGACGGCAGTCGGAATGTTTCCGGGGTCGATGATCGAGATGATCTCGTCGATCTTCTCTTTGGAGATTGTCCCTTTTGCAAGGGAGACAAAGGCATTGAGTTTTTTCAGCACGCCCTCGATCTGACGGATGTTGTTCTGCAGGCGCTCCGCCATATAATTGATCATCTCGGGAGGGATTTCAAGCCCCATGTCTTCGCTCTTCTTCGAGATGATCGCGGTGCGAAGTTCGAAAGAGGGAGGCTGGACATCGGCGATCAATCCGCCCTCAAAGCGGGTGCGGAGTCGGTCTTCCAGCGGGCGGATATCCTTCGGCGGACGATCGGAGGTCAGAATGATCTGTTTTTCCGCCTCGTAGAGGGCGGAGAAGGTATGGAAGAACTCTTCCTGCGTGGACTCTTTCCCGGCGATGAACTGAATATCGTCGATCAGGAGAATATCCGCGGAGCGGTATTTCGATTTGAATTCCTGCGTCGTGCCGGTCGAGATGCTCGCGATCAGCTCATTGATGAATTCTTCGCTCTTTTTATAGACGATCTTCAGATCGGGGTGATTCTTCCGTATGTAGTTGATGACGGCGTAAAGAAGATGCGTTTTGCCGAGTCCCGACTGTCCGTAGATGAACAGGGGATTGTAGGTCGTCGGCTCTTTGGCGACGGCAAGGCAGGCGGCGCGGGCGAACTTGTTGGATTCTCCCTCGATAAAATTGTCGAAGGTGTATTCGTCGAGAAGGGAGCCTTTCGTATCGCTGAGCAGCTCTTCCATTTTCTCTTTGTCCTTGCGATCCTTTTCGGGATCGGGCTTTTCGAGGGGTTCCTCTTCGTGTACCTTGATTTCTCCCTCGTCCGCCGATTCAAAGGAAACCTCGACGGTAAAGCCGATTACCTCGGCGAGAGATTCTTCGATTTCCTTTTTGTATTTGGTGGATAGGATCTTCTTTCGGAGCTTTGTCGAGGTGAGGAAGATCGCGTTCATATCGGTAAGAACGGGAAGGGTCAGATCGGAGAACCAGAGGTTGAACACCGAGTCGGTGTAGTTGAGTTTTTTCTGTAAAATGGGAAGCATTTGATTTAAGATTTCTTTTAATTCCTCCGTCATATACACCTCTCCCTTTCTTATATTATAATACCTTGCGTATATTATATCATAAAATAAATAAAAAAGCAAGGGATTTTGCTAAAATTCATGTAAATAAAAGAATGCAAAACGGCACAAAAGCAGAAGTCGTATAAAAGGGTGCGTTTCCGTGTTTTGTGCATGAATTTCCCTCAACACGGGACCCTGCCCCGTGTTGGTTTTCCTGTGGAAAACATCGGGAAATTCGGGGAACTTCGATTGAGAGAAAAGTAGGCGGGCACAAAATATGAACTCACATATAATGGTTATGTTTCTGTATTTTGTGCATGAATTCTCCTCAAAATGAGTCCCTGCCCCATTTTGGTTTCCGGAGCGGAAACATCGGGAAATTCGGGGAACTTTAATTTTAAGAAAAGTTAAATGGCACAAAAGAATAAAATGGAGAAAAGGAAAATAAGAAAAAATAAATATCGAATTTTCTTTTTTAGGTTGACTATATCCTAAAATTTGATTATAAAAAGACTTGACAAACAATTCTATCCCGTGTATAATAAAAACAGAGGAGCACCGGCGACGGTTGCCTTCCCCTTCGCTTGACGATAACCGCCTAACTTTGGAGAGAGCAGGCGGTTATCTTTTTATTTTCGCCGAATGATGAAATCGGCGAAAGCGATCAGCAATGTAAGAAGCATTAACAGTTCTGCTAATGTTATGTACATGACCATCACCTCCCCTCAAAAGAGGGAAAGGCAACCGCCACCGTGTTGGTGATCCTCCGGGACTCTTGCGAGTCCTTTTTTATTTTACCGGACGGTGATGAGATTGTCAAGGCGTATTCATAGCTTTTTCGGCTTTCCCGAGAAGATCAGCGACGAGAGATAGCCGAAGATCAGCGCGGAGGCACAGCCGGCGGACGCCGCGGTAAAGCCGCCGGTCAGGATACCGATCGCGCCGTCACGGTCGATCGCCTCGCGGATTCCCTTTGCGATATTCCCGCCGAAACCGACGAGGGGAACCGAAGCGCCGCACCCGGCGAAATCATAAAGCGGCTCGTAAAGACCGAGCGCCCCGAGCAGAACGCCGAGGACCACATACATCACGAGGATCCGCGCCGGGGTCAGTGCGGTGAGGTCGATGAGAATCTGCGCAATCACGCAAAACAGCCCTCCGACGAGAAAAGCAAAGAGAGAAGTGAGCCACATATCCGCCATGGAAACATCCTTTCCGCCGCCGCTTGCGGCATGGGTGAATTCCGGATTCTGCCGTCCGGAAAATGTAAAAAAGTTCGGGTGAAACCCTTAAAGGGAAGAAATCCGGATCAGGGGCGCCACGCCTAAAATTTCGTCTCCCTGTTGCACGCTCGACGGACTCATCAGCGCGCCGGTGGAGAGAAAGAGAATGTTTTTCATCTCTCCCGCAGCAAGACGGGGGAGGAAGTATGCCGAGAGAACCGAGGCGGAACAGCCGCATCCTGACCCACCGCAGTGAATGTCCTGAAGATTTGCGTCATAAAGCATATTGCCGCAGTCGCGGTGAACGCCTTCTATGGAAATGCCCGCTCCGGCGGTAAGTTCGAGCAGAAGCTCACTGCCGAGCTTTCCGAGATCTCCCGTGACGATCGCGTCAAAATCGGAGGGGGACTTTCCGGTTTTCTCAAAATAGGAGACGATCGTATCCGCCGCCGCGGGCGCCATCGCCGCCCCCTTGTCCGCGGCGTCGGAGTTCCCGCCGTTGATGACCTTTCCCGCCATACCGCCGAGGATTTTTACCCCCTTCGCCGAGTATTCTCCGCGCGAGAGGAGAAAGGCGCCGCCCGCCGTTGCCGTCCATTGCGCCGTCGGGGGACGCTGTCCACCGTATTCGAGAGGAAGGCGGAATTGTCTCTCCGCCGCGCAGTTGTGCGAGGTTGTGACCACCGCACCGACGAGGTATTCCGGACACCCGGAAAGAAAGGTCGCAAGGGAAAAGAGCCCCTCGGTACAGGTGGAACATGCACCGTACAGTCCGAGGTAGGGAATCCCGAAGGTATAAAGTCCGCCGGAGGAGGCGACGCATTGGTTCTGCAGATCTCCCGCGAAGAGAATGTCCACCTCATCGGGTGAAATATCCGCCTTTTTCAGCGCGAGGTTCAGGGCGCATCTGCCCATCTCTCCCTCCGCCTTTTCCCAGGTCTTCTGACCGAAACGGTCGGTCTCGTCGTGCAGGTCGAAGAATTCTCCGAGCGGGCCGCGCCCTTCCTCATGACCCGCGACCGACGCGTGGGAGAGAAACACCGGAGGGTGCGAAAAGGTAATATACTTTTGCATGAAAATTCCCTTTCTTTTGCGAGGTCAGGAAAAGAGCGTGACGATATAATAAATCACGCCGTAAATCGCCCCCGAAAGAATGGCGAAGAGAATCACCGGACCCGCGATCGTGAAGATTTTCGACCCGACGCCGATCACGAGTCCCTCGCTCTTTGTGTCGATGGCAGGGGAAACCACGGAATTCGCGAAGCCGGTGACGGGAACCAGCGTCCCCGCTCCCGCATGCCGTGCGATCCGGTCGAAAAGCCCCAGTCCCGTGAGCAGTGCGGCGAGAAAAATCAGCGTCACGGTGACGAGCGTGCCGGCACTCTTCTCCTCCGCGCCGAGAAAAACATAGAGGAAAAAGAGCCATTGCGAGAGAAAGCAGATCGCCCCGCCAAATAAAAACGCTTTCAGACAGTCGATAAAAAGAGGAGATTTCGGTGCGCGCTTTGCCACCGTTTCTTTGTAAATTTCCTTGTCCATCCTCTCCTCCTTACACAAAATGGAAAGTTTCATTTCTCTTTTTCATAAAAATAAGATGAAAAAGCAAACCATACCTTACAAAATTTATTCTTTCCGAAAGAAAAAGAAAGTATACGGAAAAAAGAAAAGAAAAAAGAAAAATGGGACTTGATTTTTCGGCCGTTTTCTTATATAATAAAATATAGAAGATTTTTTGAAAATAGGACACTCCTGTTTTTGCATCGCCGCACAGACGGCGGAAGGGAGAATACCATGAAAATCAAGGCGAAAATCATGGACGAGGCGGCGATGGCGCGCGCCCTGGTTCGTGTCGCGCATGAGATTACCGAGCACAACCGCGGAGCGAAGGACATCGTCCTTGTCGGCATCATTCGCCGCGGCGTCCCGATTGCGCAGAGGATCGCGGACAATATCGAGAAGATCGAAGGGGTCAGGGTTCCCGTCGGCTCGCTCGATATTACCTTTTACCGCGACGACCTTTCCAAGGTGAATGTACAGCCGGTGCTTCACGGCTCGGATCTTCCCGAGGTGGACGGAAAACAGGTGATTTTGGTCGACGATGTCATTTTTACCGGGCGCACGGTGCGCGCCGCGATGGAGGGCGTTTTCCGCCGCGGCAGACCCGCGACGGTACAGCTCGCTGTCCTGATCGACAGAGGACTGCGTGAGCTCCCGTTCAAGCCCGACTATGTCGGCAAGAACATTCCGACCTCCCGCGCCGAGGTCGTCTCGGTGAAGGTCGAGGAGATCGACGGGGAAAACTCGGTGTCGATTCTCTCTTCCGAGGAATAATCGGTGAAAAAGATCTCCGATCCGAAGGAGAGGACGAAGCGGAACTATCGCCGCCTCGCTCTTCTGATACCGCTCTTTGCGGCGGTTGCGATTTTCGGGTATGCCGCGCTTTTCCTCTTTGCGACAGAGCGGGGATTGCCCTTCTTTGACTGCGTCTGGAAGTCGCGTCTCGGCATCTATTGCCCCGGTTGCGGCGGCTCCCGTGCGCTGCTCGCCTTACTTCGGCTGGATTTTGCGTCCTCCCTCTTCTACTATCCCGCGATGCTGCCGCTTGCCCTCCTTCTTCTCGATCTTTATGTGCGGATTGTGATCGCCGCCGTGACGGGGGAAGAACGGGCGGTGAGAACCTTTCGTTTCCGCGTCTTTTATCTGATCCTCGCGGCAGTCCTCCTCACCTGCCTTGTCCGCAACCTCCTGTGGCTCGGTTTTGGGATTGATGTTCTCGGAGACTTGAGATAATTCAGAATTAAGAATGCAGAATTAAGAATTGGGCTGTGGGCGATCGTTTGATGGTTTTTGTTTGCGTGCCATAACTTTTGCCTCCGTCCAAAGAGAAAAATACCGCATTCTTTAATGCAATTCTGAATTCATAATTCATAATTCTTAATTGGATAACTTTTTCCTGCCTCTTGATTTTACTCCGGGCGGGTGATATAATGAAAACAAGAAAAACGGGTGCGCCCGGAAAGGAATCCATATGTACAACGATTACGACGATAAGAACCCGCAGGGGAAGGATGAATTTCCCGACGGTTATGATCCCTCGGAAGAGAAGGGCGGGGAAGACGATTCCTTCGGCTTTGAGGGGAACAGCTTTCATGAATATCAGACGGAAGAGAGAAAATCTTCCCGTCCCGATTATGCCTTTGAGGCACTCGGCGATCTCTCAAGACCGAAGACGCGCGCCTTCTCGATCGCGTCTCTCGTCCTCGGTATTCTGTCTTTGATCTGCTGTTGCAGCGGATTTGTCAGTTTTGTTCTCGGCGTCCTCGCAATCGTCTTCGCGATCGTCGCGCGCCGCCATCTCGGCTACTTCGACGGCATGTCGATCGCCGGTATGACCTGCGGCATCGTCGGCGCCGTCCTCGGACTCATGATCGGGATCCTCTCGGTCACCGGTTGGATCGGGGACAACATCTGGGGAGACGACCCTCCGTTTACGCCGGGGGGAGATGACATCAACAATCAGTTCTGAAAAAACGGTCGTGAGAGAAAAACTCTCACGACCGTTTTTTATAAGGCGCACACGATCCGTGTGCGTTTATGTTTTTTTCGACGCTGTTGCGTTCTTTGCACTGATAAGGATATGACAGGGGGCGAAAAGGAGGGAGAGCGCGATCAACGGGAAATTCTGCGTCAGGATTCCGCTCTCGAGAAAGAGAAGGGAGGGAAGAATCGAGAGAACAAGCGCTTTCCGGAGCGAACTCTCCCGCCAAAAAATAGCCCACCCGAGAAGGTACAGCGCGACGAGAACACCGCCTGTAATGAGATAGACGGTTTTCGCTCCCGCGAAAAGCTCTCCGCGCGAAAGATACGGGATTTCGATCCACGCAAAGAGGAAACAACCAAACCGTCCGATCTGCTCGCAGATTTCGACGGGCTTGTTGTGATAGAGATTTTCAAAGCCGTCTTTGTGTGTGAAGGCGAAAAGAAGATTCGGCAACAGCAAAAGAGCGACGAAAAGAAGTCCGAAAAAGTTTATCATTGCAATGACCAATCAGCCCCTCTTTTTTATTCCTTCGCCTTTGTCAGTCGATCGACCAGATCGAAGAAGATCGCGTCCCGCTTGATGAAATACACATATTCCATCGGCTTGTCGATGGGGGTGTCTTCATAGAAGCCCTCATAGGACGGCAGGAGGGTTTTTACGGTGCGCACCTTGGCGAAGTTTTCGTCACGGTTCAACGCGCAGGCGACGGAGGAGATGTCCCACAGCGGGCGCGTCCAGTCTTTGCCTGCGGCATAGCTGTCCGCCGCGCGGATCGTGTTCTTCGCGAGGTAGTCGGCAAGGGGATTCTTTCCGAGGAAGAAATGCTCGAGCTCCTGTTTCGAGATCGTGAGGGCGTGCGTCACACCGTTGCAGGGGATCTGCATCATGTGCCCCGCGAGTCGCATGACGACGCGTGCGGCGGCGATGTCCTGGCGCATGTTGAATTCCTTCGTATCCGAGTAGGAGTGAGCGTGACCGCCGAGCCAGATGACATGCAGGCGCTCGGCGATCTTCGGCTCGAGGAGAATCGCCGAGGCGATGTTCGTGATCGCGCCGATGGCGAGCACGGTCAGCGGTTTTTCCGCGCTGTAATTCATCGCCCGTGCGGCAAGATCGCGCGCCGCGTCCGAGAGCACAGGCGTCTTTTCATCGGGCAGATAGCGGTCGGAGCCGCGGAAGGAGACAGGGATCAGGTCTTCTCTCTTCGCAAGCGTCAGAATGTGCGACAGCTCGTGATAGCTCTTCTCCATACCGTCGGCGGGAGAGGTGGAATTCCCGTTGAAGAAGGGCGCGGCGTAAAGCGCCACAGTGTTCAGCTCCTCGGCATGAGAGAGCAGATAGGAGATGGCGAACTGGTCGTCTACCTCGTTGAAAGCGTCTGTGTCAATAACAATGTCAATCGGTTTTTCGTTTTTCATAATACCCCCCTTAGATAATTTAGAATTATGAACTTCGTAAATTCAGAATTATGAATTAAGAACTTATCGAATGCAGAATTATGAATTCAGAATTAAATTAAAAATTTCGTTTTTCTCCGAACAGAGACAGGTTCTTGTCAAAATGCAAATAAAAGTAGTCAGAACAATCATTAAAGCCGAATTCTTCGGCATGAATTACTTTCGAACGATCGCTTATCGCCTAATTCTTAATTCTTCATTCTTCATTCTGAATTTTCTAAGTTCTGAATTCGACAGCTTTTTCTGTATTCCGAAGGCGTTTTATGATATTTCTCGTAAAACGCGCGGCGGAAGAAACTCTCGTTCTGGTATCCGACCTCGGCGATGATTTCTCCGACGGGGATATCGGTAGAGAGGAGGCGCTCGGCGGCGATCTCACACCGCCTGGCGGTGAGAAGGGCGGAGAAGGTGCGTCCGGTTTTTTCTTTGATGATCTTTCCGACGGAGGCTTTACTGTAACCGAGCACCGTCGCGGCGCCGTCGATCGACGCGTCGGAGAGATGGACATCGAGATAGCGATAGAGACGCACATCGAACTCTTCTTCCGTCGGACGGGGCGTCAGACGGGAAAGACTCTTTTCCACTTCATCGAGTGTCGGAATGGAGGCGGCGGCGCCCCTCCGCGAGACGGCGAGCGCCGCGGCGGCGCTCGCGATCTTCAGCGACATCGTAAGGTCAAGCCCGCGGGCAAAGGAAGAGATAAAATATCCCGTAAAGGTGTCTCCCGCCGCCGTGGTATCCACCGCGTCGACGAGGTAAGCGGGCGCGCGGGTGATGGTGCCGTCCGCAAAATAGCGACTGCCGCGTCCTCCGAGCGTCAGAAGAATGTGCAGGTGCGGATAGCGTTCCCGCATCGCACCGAAGAATTCTTCCTCGGTGGAAAAGTCGAAAAAGCTGTGCGCTTCCGTCTCGTTGACGATCAGGCAGAAGACGCCGGAGAGATCCGTCGCGGCGCTCACCGATCCGATCGGGGAAGGGTTATAGAACACCTTCATACCCCGCGCGGCGGCGCAGGAGATGAGGTAGGGAATTTCGGAAATTTCGTTCTGCACCGTGAGAATGTCCCCTTCGGAAAAACGGGAGAGCACCTCATCGATCTCGGCTTTCGTAATGTCAAAATTCGCGCCGTTGAGGACGAAGATCGCGTTGTTTCCCTCATCGTCCACCTGAATGACGGCGTGCCCCGTCGGAAGAGCCGAGGTGCGGACAAGCTCGGTGAGGATCCCTGCCTCCCGCATGAAATCGAGCAGAAAGGCGCCGTCCGCGCCGATCTTTCCCGCGTGTCGGACAGGGAGCCCCGCTTTTGCGATGGCGACCGATTGGTTCAGTCCTTTCCCGCCGGGGAAGGTGTCGAGCGTCTCGGCGCGGTTCGTCTCACCGGGCGCGGTGATGTGCGGCAGACGGTAGACAAGATCAATGTTACAGGAGCCGAAAGATAAAATATTCATGAAAATCATTCGGAATTCCGGGTCCGGAATCCTGCGGGTCGATGGCGGAAAATCCGTGACGGATTTTAACGGTTCTGCGTCTTCTGTTATAATTATAACATGACACGGCGTGCTTACGCAATTTATGATTTGCCGGTTGCAAATCAAAGCCGCTCGTTGAAATAAGGCGCGAAAAAGTCCTTGCGAGCAAACTTTTTCCCTTATATTATAAAAGAAAAAACCAACGGATACCAGTGCCGCATCGGGGGGAAAACAGACGAAAAAGGAAGAAGTTATCGAATGTAGAATTCAGAATGAAGAATTAAGAATTATTTACTCTTGACATAAAGTCGACTTTCATAACGGCGCGCAAAAGAGGATATATCGCTGTGTTTCTTGTGTAGGGGTCGGCGCCCCCGACGACCCGCAAAGCGCAAAAATCATTGTCCCCCTATCCGTGAGGCACTGCTTCTTCTGCGAAAATTAAAACAAAAATGGCTCAAACAAAAGTTTGGCAATTTTCAAAACGCAACGGGTCGTCGAGGGCGCCGACCCCTACAAAGTACCGAAGCGTGCGAGCCTCTTTTTTGCGTTGTAACAATGAGGGCGCGGGCGGGCGACCGATGGTCGCCCCTACGATCACGATACCGAAATATTCCCTCAAAAAACAATCTTTTCTCTCGCCGAAGGCGAATTTCACCGCGTAGCGATTTCACGCGCGAAGCGCATTTCACCCGCCGAAAAAACATTTTGTAGGTGGGTGATTTATGTATCTCTCGGCGGATTTCACTGCGGCACCGCAAGGTGACGCTCGCGCCGCCCCCTACAAAGCGAAGTGCCTCAAAACATCGTAGGTCGGATATATAGCAAAAATAAAAGGTCAAAAAAGAGAAAACAAACGATCTCTTGCGGTTTAATTCTTAATTCATAATTCATAATTCTGAATTTTTAGTGTCTTTCCGAGCGGCAGAGAATAAATCCCGATGAAATCGGGGAATTTGCCGAAGATTTTGCGGATCGCGGCGGCGTAATAGGAGAGCTGGCGCGTGTGCTTTTCGGCGAGGAAGGCGCGCGCTTTCTCTTCGTCTGCCAGTGCGTCCTTCGGCAGGCGGTCAGTCTTATAATCCACAAGGCAGAGCGCGCCGTTCTCGTCAATAAACACGGCGTCCATCACGCCCTGAATGAAGAGCACTTCGTCCCCGAGTGTGGCGGCAAGGGCGGGGTCTTTGGTGAAGTCTTTCGCCGGGAGCTTCGCGTGAAAGCGGAACTCGCGGTAAATCGTCTTTGCCGAAAGGAAGCTCCGGAACAGATCGGAGGTCGCGAAGAGGGAAAGCTCTTCCCGTCTGACGAGCGCCTCGTCTTCTTTTGTCAGGAATTTCTCTTTGACAAGGCGGGCAAGCTCGGTGTCGGCGTCGGTCGCCGCGAGCTTTTCAAAATTACAGAACTGAAGAAAATGGTGTGTCGCAATGCCGCGCTTTGCACTTTCTCTCTGGTCGCTTCCGGTGATAAATCTCGGAATAATGCCAAGTTTTGTATGCAAAACACTCTTTATTCTCTCGGATTTTTCTGCATCCGTCTCAATGGTCAGGCGCTCCTCCTCTTCGTTCCCGTCAAGGACGGCGGGGGAGAGAAGAGAAACCGAGAGCTTCGCCGGAATGTGGCAGAAGATCTCGTCGGGGTAGCGATAGGAGAAGCGGTCGAGGTAGTTTCCGACCGTCTTTTCATTGATCGCGGATGCACGCTTTGCGTCCTGTGCCGCCTCCGATTTTTGCGGCAGGGTGGGGACATCGGCACTTTGCGTTTCGGTCGGTACCTCCGTTTCCTCCCGCTCGCTTTCGGCATCTTCCGCGAAAACGACCGTGCGGATCGCGTCCGCGCCCGAGGCGAGGATAAATTCGAGAAAGCTCTTGCGCTTCGCGGCGGCATAGGGCGTCGCACATTCTTTCGCGGCGCGCATATTTTCGAGGAATTCCTCCGCCTCACAGCGGAAGCGCCCGGAGACGAAAAGCCGCTCTTTGGCACGGGTCAGGGCGACATAGAGGACACGCAGATTTTCCTCGCACGCGGCGGTGCGGTGTCTCTGCTCCGCGAGGGCACGCACAGGGTTCGCGAGGGAGACGAGCCCCTCGGGATCGGCGAGCTTCAGCGCGGGACCGAGCACGGGATCGAGCAGGACGGCGTTTTTCGTATCCTGATCGGTCAGTGTGCTCCCCGTCTCGCAGAGGAAACAGACGGGATATTCGAGTCCCTTCGAGGCGTGGATCGTCACGAGACGCACGCAGTCGGGGCGTTCCGCGCCCCCCGCTTTTTCAAAGTTCGCGCCCGACTCGATCAGGCGGTTGATATAGTGAATGAAACCGTAAAGCCCTCGGTACGAGGACGCTTCAAAACGGCGGGCGTATTCGTAAAAGAGCCGCAGATTGTCGGTTCCGCCGTTCCTTGCCGCGAGGGCTTCGATCCCCGTCTCCGCATACAGCTGGGAGAGCAGACGGTCGATACCGATCCCTTCCGATTCGTCGCGAAAATGCGAGATCGTTTTCAGAAAATCCGAGCCTTTTGTAAACTCTTTGTTACATTCTACATAAGATTTCAGCGCATCATAGAGACTTCTGCCGTTCCCCTCGCGGCGGATCTTTACGAGATCGTCAGCGGAAAAACCGAACAGGGGAGAGCAGAGCAGTCCCGCGAGATAAATGTCGCGGCGCGGGTTGTCGATCACATTCAATAGGGAGAGAACGAGGAGGACATCGGCATTGTAAAAGAAATTCTTCTCCTCCGGCACTTCCGAGAGAATCCCTTCCTTTTCGAGCGCCTTGGTATAGACCTCGGCGTTGCCCTTGAGCTTGCGGAAGAGGAGGGCGATGTCGGCGGGGCGGATCGGCGTGCCGTCGTCCTTGGTTTCGTGATCGAGGAGGTAACGGATTTTCTTCGCCACGGCGGCGGCTTCCCGCTCTTTTGCCTCGGGCGGCTCTTCTTCTCCCG
>CALAFS010000222.1 GCA_937892405.1 uncultured Clostridia bacterium | reverse complement strand
ACTTCTACCGTGCGATCCTCTCGCATTACAAAAATTCCCTGACGGAAGAGGGATTCTTCGCTTTTGAAATCGGGTACGATGAAAAAGAGGCGATTGAAAACCTCGCATGCGAGCACGGCTATGTTACCGCTATAAAGCGGGATCTCTCGGGCAATCCGAGAGTGGCGCTCCTAAGGCGGCGGGCATAAGCGCTGAAATTTCGCGGCGGACTTCCCCGCCGCGGCTAAAAATCACCGATTCACTCCCCTGTTTTTCTCTTCATATACTGCCCGTGAGGTGATGTATCATGAAGAAAACAATCGCCGTTCTGTTCGGCGGGCGGGGGCAGGAGCACGCGGTCTCCTGTGCGTCCGCGGCGGCAATCCTCGCGTGGCTCGACCGCGAAAGATACGACCCGCTCCCCGTGGCAATCACGCGGGAGGGAGATTTTTTTCTCTATACCGGGGCGACCCGTCGGATCGGAGACGGAACCTTCCCCGAAGACAAAAAGCATCTGGTCCCGACCTTCCCCGCAAGGCTCGGCGGGGTGCGCGGCTTCCTTGACGGGCGGCGCGTGCGGTCTGTCGACGCGGTGATCCCCTGTCTTCACGGGGACTACGGCGAAGACGGACGGGTGCAGGGACTGCTCGACTGCGCAGGGCTTCCGTATGTCGGTGCCGGGTGTGCGGCGGGTGCCGTCGCCGCCGACAAGGCGATGACGAAAGCGGTCGCAAAGCTGCTCGGAATCCCGACGCTCCCGTGGCTTCTCTTCACGGGAAGAGAGGAAGAGGCGGAAGTCTCGGAACGCGTACGCGCGTTTTTCGGGACGGGGGAAGAATTCCCCGCTCTCTTTGTCAAGCCCGACTGTCTCGGCAGCTCGGTCGGCGCGTCCCCCGCAGGTGGGGAGGAAGAATTCCTCGCCGCCTACCGTGCCGCCGCGCGCTACGGGCGGGTGATCGTCGAGCCGAGGCTCGCGCATCCGCGGGAGCTGGAGGTCGCTGCGCTCCTCACCGAGGAGGTGCCGATCCTCTCCTATCCCGGCGAGGTCGACTCGGGGACGGCATTTTACAGTTACGAAGAAAAGTACCTTGAGGACACCGCGAAGATTACCCTTTCTCCCTCCCTTGACCGCGAAACGGAAGAAAAGCTGTACGCCCACTCGGCGTCCTTGCTCTCCTATCTCGGCTGTGAAGGGCTCGCACGCGTCGACTACTTCCTCACGGAGGACGGGACGCTCTGTTTTAACGAGGTCAACACCTTTCCCGGCTTTACCGCGATCAGCCTGTATCCGCGGCTGATGGAGCGGGCGGGAATCCCGCCGGCAAAGCTCCTCACAAAACTCGTGGAGGCGGCGATTGATCGGCGTCTTTGACAGCGGGGTCGGCGGACTGACGGCACTCGCCGCGCTCCGCTCCCGCCTGCCGCGTGCCGACTTATGTTACTTTGCGGATACGGGTAACGCTCCCTACGGCACGAAGCGGGAAGAAGAATTATGCCGCCTTGTCCGGGCGGATATCGACAGGCTCCGCGGTGCGGGCTGTCGGCGGATTCTCATCGCCTGCGGCACCGCGAGCAGCATCTATGACCGACTGCCCGTCGGCTACCGTCTGCACACCTATCCCATTCTCGCTCCGACGGCAAAGCGCGCCGCCCGCGTCACAAAAAACGGGCGGATCGGCATCCTCGCGACCGAAGCGACCGTGAGAATCGGGGCGCTCGCGGGCGAGGTAAAAAAAGAAAATCCGTCCCTCACGCTCTTCCCCGTCGCGGCAAGCCCCCTTGTCACACTGGTGGAGGAGGGGCACACCTCCGACCGCGACCCGATCGCAAAACGGGCGGTCAGGGAGGCTCTCGCCCCGTTTTCGGGTTGCGGGATCGACACACTGATTCTCGGGTGCACGCACTTTCCGCGGCTCTCGGCGCTGATCCGCCGCGAGATGCCCGGGGTACATCTCGTCTCTGCCTCCGAGGAGGGCGCCCGCGCCCTGATCGACGCACTGCCACCCGAAGAGGCGGCGGGCGGGGCAAGGCTCTTATTTCTGAAGGAACCGTCGGGAGAGGAATCTCCCGTGAAAAAATAAAGGAAAAATCAAAAAACAGCAAAGGATAACATTCATGTCAAAATACAGAAGAGGAAGAATCAACGACGCGGTCGCCGAGGAGCTCGGCGTCGCTCTGCGCGAGGTGCGCGAACCGAAGGTCCAGGACAATTTTATCAGTATCACGCGTGCGGAGGTCGCCCCCGACCTCAAATATGCGACGGTATGGTTCTCCTGCATGGGAGACACGAAGGAGGCGCTCGCCGGGCTGACGAAATGCACCGGTATGCTCCGCCATCACCTCGCCGTGACGCTGAATCTGCGGATCACGCCCGAGCTTCACTTCGTGAAGGACGGGTCGATTGAGCATGGTGCGCACATCGCCGAGCTTCTCGAAAAAATCAGCAAATCCGAAACACCGGCAAAACAGGACGGCGAGGGAGACAACGGTCATGCGTGAGATCACCGCTCTTTCGGCGACGGCATTTGCCAAGGCGCTCTTCGCCATCGAACACCCGGTGATTTTCACCCACACGCACCCGGACGGGGACACGGTCGGCACCGCCGCCGCGCTCGCCGCAGCGTACCGCGCGACGGGAAAGGTCGCCTTCTACGCTTCGGAAGAACCTCTTCCCGAGCGTCTCGCTTTTTTGATGGAAAAGACACCGCGCACCGAATGTTTTGACGGGCTTGTGCGGATCGCGGTCGATGTCGCCTCTCCGGTTCAGCTCGGGCGCTATGCCGAAAAAGTCACGGACGGCACGGGGTTTGCCCTGATGCTCGACCACCACGAGGTGGGAGAGCCGTTCGCTCCGTATTTTCTGATTCCCGGGGCGTCCAGCGCGGGAGAAGTGCTCCTCACGGTGCTCGAGGAGGCGGAAAAGCTCGGGATTCTCACATTGACCCGGGAAATCGCAGCGCCCCTCTATGCCGCGATCTCCTCGGACACGGGGTGCTTCCGCTTCTCCAACACGGAGGCGTCCACCCATCTCGCCGTCGCGAAGCTCCTCTCCTTCGGCATTGATGCGGCGGATATCAATCACCGCCTTTACGAATCGAAAAGCCGCACGCAGATCGCCGCGGAGGGGCTCACGGCAGATCATCTGCGCACGCCCCTGCCGCATGTCGCGGGGGTGCTGATCCCCCGTGCGATGCGCGAATCCCTCGGGATCCCGCTCTCCGACTTTGAGACTGCGATTGATGTCGTCCGCTCTCTCGCGGGCACCGAGATCGCCTATGTCATCAAAGAGACGGACGCCGGCGTCTTCCGCGTCTCGCTCCGCTCGACGGGTGCCGATGTCAGTGCGGTGACGGCGTCCTTCGGCGGGGGCGGACATGTGCGTGCCGCGGGGTGCACGATCCGCGTGGGAAGCATAGAAGCCGCCGAGGACATGCTCCTCGAGAAAATCAAAAAAGCATTGTAAACGAAAAGAATACTTTACATTCAGGAGACTTTATCATGAAAAGTGTAAGAAAAGCCATCATCCCCGCCGCGGGGCTCGGTACGCGCATGCTCCCGATCTCTCATGCCGTGCCGAAAGAAATGCTCCCGATCGTCGACCTCCCTGCCGTCTACTATCTCGTGGAAGAGGCGGTGAAGAGCGGCATCGAGGAAATCCTCATCATCACCAACCGCGACAAGGACGCGATGGAGGACTTCTTCGATCTCTCGGTCGAATACGGCGACGCTCTCACGGCAAAGGGAAAGGTCGCGGAGGCAGAGCGCCTTCGCGAGATCGCGAACATGGCGAATATTTATTTCCTCCGTCAGAAGGAGACGAAGGGACTCGGACACGCCGTCGGGCGGGCGAGAGCCTTCGTCGGGGACGAACCCTTCCTCGTGCTGTACGGCGACGATATTATTTTCTCGAGGACGCCCGTATGCCGTCAGATGATTGATGTGTTTGAAAAATACGGAAAACCGGTCGTCGGCGTCAAGCCCGTGCCGATGGCGGATGTGGCAAAATATTGCTCTCTGAAGGTGGAGCCGCTCGACGGACGCACCGATCTTTTCTCCTGCACCGACATGATCGAAAAGCCGAAGCCCGGGCAGGAATTCTCGAATTACTCGATTCTCGGACGGGTGCTTTTAACCCCCGATCTCTTCGATCGGATCGACGCGCTGACCCCCGGGGCGGGCGGCGAATACCAGCTCACCGACGCCATGGCGCAAAAGGCGCGGGCGGACGGCGTGATTGCCCTCGACTTTGAAGGTGTGCGCTATGACATGGGGGCAAAGCTCGGATTTCTGACGGCGAATGTCGTGCGCGGGTGCGAGCACCCCGAGACGGGCGAGGCGTTCCGCGCCTTCTTAAAAGAATTCGTCAGGACGCTGGACTGAGCCGATGACCGCGTCGGAGCTCTCCGCCCTCACCGTCAGACAGGCGGAAAAGGAAGACCTTACGCACATCCTCGCCATGGAAAACGAGTGCTTTTCGGCGCCTTACGGCGAGGGGGCGATCCTCTCTTCTCTCGGTCTCTCCTATGCGAAAAACTATATTGCCGCCCTTGACGGCGCGCCTGTCGGATACCTTCTTGCCACCGAGCTTTGCGACGAGGGGGAGATCCTGCGCATTGCGGTGAAAAAAGAATTCCGCAAAAAAGGCGTCGCGCGCGCACTGCTCGGAGAATTTTTCCGCGCCCTCTCCCCCGCCGCCCCCTGTTTTCTCGAAGTGCGAAGGAGCAACATGGCGGCAGAGGCGCTCTACGCCTCCGTCGGCTTTACGGTCGTGGGGGTGCGCAAAAACTATTACAGAAACCCGACGGAGGACGCCCTCATGATGCGTCGCCCCGGGGAGAAAGAACCACTGTTATGATGAACATTCTTGCTTTTGAAAGCTCCTGCGACGAAACCTCCGCCGCGGTTGTCAGGCGGGAGGACGACGGACGCTTCCGCGTCCTCTCGGACATCATCGCCTCACAGGTGGAGACGCACCGTCTCTATGGCGGAGTCGTGCCCGAAATCGCGAGCCGTGCACACATCGAGGCGATCTCGAAGATCACCTACGAGGCGCTGGAGGCGGCGGGCGTCGCGCTCTCCGACATTGGGCTTGTCGCCGTGACGGCGAACCCCGGGCTGATCGGCGCGCTCCTCGTGGGCGTCAACTTTGCCAAGGGGCTTGCCGCGGCGAACGGAATCCCCCTCGTTGCGGTCGACCATATCAAAGGACACATCGCCGCCGCGTATCTGCCGGCAAAGGAAAGTGACGGCGTCCCGGTGCCCCCCTTCCTTGCCCTCGCGGTCTCGGGCGGGCACACAGCGATTTACAAGGTGAATACTTATACCGACTACCGGCTGATCGGTACGACGCGGGACGATGCGATCGGCGAGTCCTTCGACAAGGTCGGTCGGCTGATCGGAATTCCTTATCCTGCGGGACGGGGCTTTGACGAGCTTGCCACCGTCGGATTTGACGAAGCGGTGGGTAAGGGTGAGCGCGTATTTTCCCGCTATCGGAAGAGCGCCGCCTACCGTGATCCCGAGATGACGCTCCCGAGCCCCGCCCTCGCGGACGGGACACTCGATTTCTCCTTCTCCGGACTGAAGACGGCGGCGATCAATCTGCTTCACCGCTACGAACAGACGGGGAAAGAGCTTCCCCGTGCGGCGTTCGCCGCGCGCTACACCTACGAGGCGGTGGAAGCCGTCGCGAAAAAGATCGGCATGGCGCTCGACCGTGAAGAGGTCACCTCCCTCGCGGTGGCGGGCGGTGTCGCGGCAAACTCCCATCTGCGCGCAAGGCTGTGCGAGATTGCCGGCGTGCGAAAAATCCCCCTCTTCCTCCCTCCTCTCTCCCTTTGCGGAGACAATGCGGCGATGATCGCGGCGCAGGGATATTACGAATATGAGGCGGGACATCTCGCCGACGCGTCGCTGAATGCGAGCGCGGCAGACTCTGTCATTTGAATATAATTCTTTACATATCATGCAAAGGAACGGTTCATGGAACGCATAGATAAACTGAAAGGCACATTTGAACAGCGGGAAGAGCTCGCCGGGAAGCCGGTCGTCTCCACCGCGGTCATCAAGCGTCTGCCGCGTTACCACCGATACCTCGGCGATCTGATCCGACAGGGGCGCATGCGCATCTCCTCCGGAGAGCTGTCGAAGATCATGGGGGTGACCGCCTCGCAGATACGGCAGGATCTCAACTGCTTCGGCGGGTTCGGTCAGCAGGGATACGGCTATAACGCGAAATATCTTTACGGCAAGATCAGCGAGCTTCTCGGCACGACGGAGGGATATACCGCCGTGATTGTGGGCGCCGGCAACCTCGGACGGGCGCTCGCGGCAACGCACATGTTCGAGCGGCGGGGGGTGACGCGCACCGCGATGTTCGACATCCGCCCGGAGCTTGTGGGCACCGAGATTTACGGAATCCCGGTGTATCACACCGACGATCTCTTTGAATATTGCAAAGATCACGGCACCGACATCGGCGTGCTGACCGTGCCGAAGGAAGCGGCGCACGATGTGGCGCGCACGCTCGCCGACGCGGGGGTGCGGGGCATCTGGAATTTCGCGAACATGGAGCTTCCCGACACGATCGGCGAAGGAACGGTGGTGGAAAATATCCACCTCGGAGACTCCCTGATGACGCTCTGCTACACAATCAAGACAAAAAACGAAAAGGATACGGGTGCCGATGAAAATTGACTTTACCGACGGACGGGTGCCGGAGGGACTCGCCTTCTGCGACTCGCTCCGCGATGCGACGCGCGAGGAACTCGCCGTCCTGCTTTTCTGCCTTGCGGCAAGAGGGGTGCCCGAGGTCTCCGAGATCGCGGAGGCGATCGGCGCGGGCGAGGCGCGGGTGAAGGCTTCCCTTACCTATTGGGACGCGCTCGATCTCCCCGACGGGAACATCCGCGAAGAATTCCCCGCAAGGCGCCGTCCGGGAGAAATCCGTGCGGAGGGAGCCGGAGATGTGGCGCGCGCCATCCGTGACAACGATCTTGCCACCCTGATGGAGGAATGTGCACGCCGCCTCGGCAAACCGACGCTGAACGGCAGGGACGCCGAGAATATCGCCGCCCTTTACACGCAATACGGACTGTCCGAAGAATACATCATTACCCTGCTCTCCGACATCGTGGATCGCAGCGAAAAGGGGCACCCGTCGGTGAGCCGCCTTGTCAACACGGCGCTCCGCCTTGCAGACGAGGGGGTCGACACGCTCGACGCGCTGAACGAGCATTTCAGACGGCGCGCCGAAAAGGGCGAATGGGAGCGGTCGGTGCGGCGGATCCTCGGCATTTACGACCGTGCGCTCTCTCCGACAGAGCGCGAGTGCTTCGCCCGCTGGACGGATGTATACGGATACGGCGATGAGATTCTCACGAAGGCATACGACATCACCGTAGCGAACACGGGACGGGCATCGACGCCCTACATGGATAAGCTCCTCACCGCGTGGAACGCGGCGGGAGTACGCACCCTTGCGGACTGTGAGCGCTATACGGCGGAGCACAAGGAAAAATCCTCTGCCGCCGCGACACAAGGCAAAAAGCCGAAGGGGGAGAAGGAACGCTTCGGCACCTTCGACCCGGAGGAGGCGTTCCGCCACGCGCTCGAGCGCAGTTACGGCACCGGGGAGGCGACGGACAAAGCCGACACAAAGAAAGACAGCCCCGACCAAAACGGGGACGGAAGATAAAGGAGACCCGAGATGTACATATCCGACAACTACAAGAAGGTCAAGGACGCGCTGGAGGCACGGCGCCTTGCCGCGGTGCACACGGCGGACGAGCACAACGAAGAGCTACGCGCGAAGTTCCCCGAGATCCGTAAGATCGATGCGGAGCTGACCCGCACGGGACTGACGATCTTCCGCACCGCGCTCTCGGGCGGGGACATCGCCCCCGTGAGAGAACGGAATCAGGCGCTGTGCGAAAAGCGGCGGGAGTTGCTTCTCTCTTACGGTTACCCGAGCGACTATACCGAGGTGCACTACACCTGCCCCGACTGCCACGATACCGGCTATATCGACACGAAAATGTGCCACTGTCTGCGCGAGGCGCTGATCCGCGAGAATCTGAAAAGCTCGGGAATCGGCAATCTGATCGACACGCAGTCCTTCGACAACTTCGACCTGTCGCACTACAAGGACAACGAAGAGGACTACCGCAGAATGGCGAAAAACCTCGAGGCGGCAAAGTCCTATGCCGAAAACTTCCCGAAACGGCGGGGCAATCTTCTGCTGATCGGTCCGACGGGAACGGGAAAGACGCACATCTCGACCGCCATCGCAAAGACGGTGATCTCCCAGGGGTTCGATGTGCTCTACGACTCGATCCAGAACATTCTCTCGGCGTTCGAGCACGACCGCTTCCGCTCGGGGTACAATCAGGAAGAGCCGACGGCAAAAAAATACCTTGATGTGACGCTGCTCGTCATCGACGATCTCGGTACGGAATTCACGAACGGTTTCACAGTCTCGGTGCTCTACAATCTTCTGAATGAGAGAGAAAACCGCGGGCTTTCCACCGTCATCTCCACCAATCTCTCGGTGAAAAAACTGACGGAAATCTACGAAGACCGCATCTACTCCCGCATGATCGGATCGCAATATCAGATCCTGCAATTTACGGGAAAAGATTACAGATTGTATCATTAAGTTTACTTTTTTTACAAAGAAAGGATATATAAAAATGAAAAAACTCACTGTTTCTGCAAGAAAAGACTTTGTTCTCTTCATCGTGCTCGGTACCCTTGCCGTGATCGCCGCGATCCTCTTCGCGCCCTTTTGGGAAAGTACCGATGTCTTCTTCGCAAGCTGGGGCATGACGGCACTGAACCTCATGATCGCCGCGGTTCTGCTCGTCTACCTATTCACCTTCCTCTTCCCGAAGATCCTGCACGGTTCCCGCGGCGCGGTACTCGTGCTGACGCTCGTGGAATTCCTCTGCATCTTCCTCATCGCGCTCGGCTGTATTCTCACGCAGTTCAGAGTGATTAATATCTCGGGGGCGTGCGCCATTCTCGGTCTTTGCCTCTTCTGCCGCGGTACGGTGGAAATCTTCCGCGCGTACTACTACCGCGGAGGGAACTCGAAGCCCTACCCCGTCTGGTGGCTCGCGGTCGCCATTCTGATGGTTGCCTTCGGTACTTACTGCTTCGCAAAGCCTCTGCTCTCCGATGAGCAGATCCTCTGGATCTTCGTGATCGCTCTGCTCCTTGTCGGCGCGGCGCTCATCACTTACGGTTGCCTTTGCCGTCCGAAGAGCAAAAAGGCGAAAAAGAGTAAAAAATAAGACATGACTTCCGAAAAAATCCCTGCCTCTTTTCCGATAGGAGGCGGGGATTTTTTTACCCTCTCGGCTTGGAAAGATTTGGAATCCGCTCTCTACGAATCGTAGAGATGATTTTCTTGACGGGATTTTCTTCCTATGATAAAATAATAACAGAACATGCGGAGGTTTCACCCCTGATGAAAAACGAAACGAATTTCGGCGCGTGGATCATGCGTCTGCGGACGAAAAACGGAATTACACAGCGGCAGCTCGGTCACTTTATCGGCGTCTCCGACAAAGTGATCTCCAAATGGGAGCGCGGCGCCTCGGAGCCGGACATTGCCGGACTTCGCGCACTTGCGGGATTTTTCGGTATGAGTGTCGACGACCTGCTCGCCGGGAAGATCCGGGACGCGCAAACGCCGACGGACGATGAACCGATGTCCATTCTCCCGGACAGTCTCTCGAAAAAGAACGACCCGACCGAGTCGGGGGGGAGCAGAAACCTCATTCCTCCCGCCTCCGATCACTTTTACGGCGACTATTTCTGCTCCTGGCGCGCGCAACAGCAAACGGCGAAGGCGCTCGGCCTTGTGGGCACATGGTGTTCGCAGTGGCGGGACACTCTGACCTCCGGTCTTGTCTTCGGTCCTTCCACCCGTTTTCATCCCCTGCCGCGGGAATACCGTAAAGGCATACTCTTTCTTCTCGATGACGGATGGGATGTCCCGCTCGGCATGCGGGCGGATCCCGTCAGCCGAAAGCTTTTCGGCACACTCGTGCCGGATACGGAAAAATTCGGTGACTTCGGAAAAACACCGCTATCCCGTCTTGAAAATCTCTCCGAAAAGGTAAAAAGCCTCGGCTATGCGGGGCTCGGTGTGTGGGTTGCCGCC
>CALAFS010000221.1 GCA_937892405.1 uncultured Clostridia bacterium | reverse complement strand
ATCGAGGGGCGGCAATACCGCTCGGTGATACGGGAGGCAACAATCCCGATGACACCGTGATGCCAGCTGTCGGCATGCAGAACGATGACGGGATCCTCGTTTTTCAATTTCGGATCGCCTTCGATCGCCGCATACGCTTCTTTGATAATTTTATTCTCCTCCGCCTGTCGTCTGCGGTTGGCATCGCAGAGTTCCTCGGCGATGGCATACGCCTTATGATAATCTTCCGCGAGAAAAAGCTCCACTGCCATGGAAGCGCTCATAATCCGTCCCGCGGCATTGATTCTCGGTGCGAGGGTGTAGCCGATATACGAAGAGGTGATCTTCGGCTTTTTCCGGCGTTTTTCCGGATGCTTTGCGTCGGTGGGTGCCGCGGCGGCATCCATCAGGGCGACAAGCCCTACCCGTGCGGGGCGCTCCATCATATGAAGTCCGTAGCTGACAATAATGCGGTTCTCACCGGTGACCGGCATGACATCGGCGATCGTACCGATCGCGACAAGGTCGGCGTACGACGAGAAGAGGCGCGCGGCAACCGTCGCGCGCGGCTCCCCCGTACGGATCTCCTCCGCCGCCGTAATGAGTTTGAACACCACGCCGACACCGGAGAGCTCCTTGAAAGGATAGGGGCAGTCGGGGCGGTGCGGGTTGACGGTCGGGCAATGCGGAAGCTCGGTGTGGCACTCATGGTGATCGGTGACGACAAAGTCAACGCCGTGCTCTCTCGCATACTCCACCTCATTGATCGCGGTAATGCCGGTATCGACCGTAACGATCAGCTTTGTCCCATCGGCAAAAATGCCGTCAAGCGCCCCGTTCGACACACCGTAACCGTCGGTTGCACGGTTCGGGATATAGTACCCGACATCGGCACCGACGGAACGGAGATAGAGATAGAGCGTGGAGACCGCCGTCACACCGTCGACATCGTAGTCACCGAAAACGGTGATGCGTTCTCCGTTTTCAACGGCACGCAGAATCCGCCTTGCGGCGGGATCTGCATCCTTCATCAGAAACGGGTCGCACAAAAGCTCGCTCTCCATCGCGAGAAAGCCGCGCGCCGTCTCCGGCGTCTCATAACCGCGACAGTACAGCAGCTTCGCGACAATGGGCGGTATGCCGAGCGCGTCGGCAATGGCGCGCACGGCAGGCTCCGACGCCGTGCTGTCCGGCAATCGGAAAATCCAGTTTTTCTCCTTTGTGAATTCTTCTTGCATATATCTTGACCGTGGTCGGAGAATCTTCTCCGCCTTCCTGTTTTAATCAACTCACGCGGTCTTGTTTTCACCCGCAAAATACGAAATCGGAACGGAACACTTATACTTTTCGTGTTCCGTGCGTCGGCGCGAAGCGCGTCATCATGGCAAAAGCGGTATGGATCCCGTCGAGCGCGGCGCTCGTAATGCCGCCGGCGTAACCGGCGCCCTCCCCGGCGGGATAAAGATAATCGGCGCCGAGCGCCGTACGGGTCGCGGGATCTCTCATGATCCGGACAGGAGCGCTCGTGCGGGTCTCCGCACCGGTAAGGATCGCATCCGGCGCGGCAAATCCCGCGATCTTGCGATCAAAATCCGAAAGTCCGTCGCGAATGGCGGCGGTGACGACGGGAGGGAGATAATCGTCGGGCGATGCCGCTCTGACATGCGTCCCGTTCATGTAAGTGGGAAGAATCCGCGAGGGTTCTGTCCCGCGTGTTCCGGCAAGGAAGTCTCCGACCGTCGTCACGGGGGCGGCAAAGTCACCGCCGCCGGCAAAATAGGCGGCGTGCTCGATCTTCCTCTGAAATTCTATGGCGGCGGCAGGTGTCCCGCCGTAATCATCTTTGAAAATGCTGCATACCACGGCGGAATTGGAATTCTCCCCCGCTCTCGAAGGCTCGCTCATGCCGTTGACGGCGCCGCCGCCCGCCTCACTCGCCGCGGCAACTACGGTACCGCCCGGGCACATGCAGAAGGTATAGACACCGCGCACCTTGGTATTATAAGACAGGCTGTACTCCGCATGTCCGAGAGCAGGATGACCTGCAAAATCGCCGTA
The DNA here is from genome assembly GCA_937892405.1 of uncultured Clostridia bacterium. Lineage (GTDB taxonomy): Bacteria > Bacillota > Clostridia > Oscillospirales > CAG-272 > UBA1740. The sequence continues at coordinate 14,755 of CALAFS010000221.1, read as the reverse complement.
CATCGCGCGGTCGATGTCCGCGGCAAGGTGCTCAATCCGCATGCCGACCGAAAAAGGTTTTGCCTCAATCGAAAGCGGAGTCGTGAAAAGATGTGTATAGGTATCGCGCGCGCTGTGTCCGATGGCAAGAACCAATGTCTCGGCGGGAATCTCTCCGCGATCCGTCAGGACACCGACAAGGCGCTCCCCCGCCGTGCGGCAGGAAAGGAACTTTGTATGATAGTGCACCTCACCGCCGAGGGCGACGATCCGATCGAGAATACGCTCTACAACAAGAGAAAGAATATCGGTGCCGATATGAGGTTTTGCCAGCGTCAGGATCTCCTCGGGCGCGCCGAACTCCGTAAAACGGGAGAGAACATAGCGGCAAAGCGGATCGTTGACTCTTGTAATCAGTTTTCCGTCCGAAAAGGTGCCGGCACCACCCGCACCGAACTGAATGTTCGTCTCGGGATCCAGAAGATGGGTTCCCGAAAATGCGGCGACCGCACGACGGCGCTCGGCAACCGAGCCGCCCCGCTCAAGAACCACCGGTGCATACCCGTGCTCCGCAAGAAGCAAAGCCGCAAACAAACCGGCAGGTCCCGAGCCGACAATCACCGGCGGGTGAAAAAGAGGCTCCGTCCCAACAGGTTCGGGCAAAACGGGGTCGGTCGCACGGGCGATATCCGCCGCCGCAAGGCGCGCATCGGATACCGTCGGCATCTCCCCCGTCACGGCGACGGAATAGAGAAAACGAATGTCCTTTTTCCGTCTCGCGTCGACACTGCGGCGATAGACGGAAAACGAAAGTCCGCGTGTCGGCACGCCGAGCGACGAAAGGCGACGACGGGCAAGCGAAAGCGCCTCCCCTTCGGGTGCCCCGACGGGAAGCGATATGCGGTTGACGATCAGAAATCCCATAGGTACACCCCCTCGAAAAAGAACGGGAGCCGTCCTGTCCGGTGGCGAAGCGCAAGTCTTGCGCACCGGGCGTGACAGCTCCAGGCGTCTCCGTAACTTTATCAGACTTTGGCAAACAGCCAGATCAGAACAGCCATCAGAAGACAGCCGAACAGTGAAAGTACTGTATAGATGACTTTACTTTTTGATTTTTTCTTCATGTTTGTTCTCCCCGCACCTTATTCTGCTTTTTCCGTGTGAAGAACTTTCTTCATGAGGAAAGTCCGGAGTGACTCGGGTGTAAAGTTGCGCACAAGGGCGCAATCGTATGCCACGGAGATGATACCCGTCTCCTCGGATACGACAATCGTAACGGCATCGCTCGTCTCGCTGATACCGATCGCGGCTCTGTGGCGCGTGCCGAGATCGCTGTCCACATCGGAACGGCGCGTCAGGGGCAGAAGGCAACCCGCCGCGGCGATCCGCCCTTCGTCCACAATCACGGCACCGTCATGCAAAGGTGCCTTATTGAAGAAGAGGTTGCGGAGCAAAAAAGAGTTGACATCCGCGTTGATGCGGATTCCCGTCTTTTCGATATCGTCAAGTTTTGTTGTACGGACGATGACGATCAGGGCGCCGGTCTTCGTCTTCGAGAGATCGTCCACCGCGCGGCAGATATTGTCGATCGCACTCGAATACACCTGCTTTTTCTTCTTCTGCTCACTGAAGGACATGATCCCGTTCAATGCGCCGGCACCCGCCTTTTCCAATGCCTCGCGAAGCTCCGGCTGGAAAAGAATAATCAAGAGCAGGACGCCGACCGAGAGAACCGACGAAAAGATCATCAATACTCCACGGAACTCAAAGAGGTACGCGACCCCGTATGTGAGAAAGAACAGCAGAATTCCGACAAGAAGCGTACGCGACTTGCGGTTTACGACAAAATGCAAAAACAGATACAAAAGAGCGGTCAGAAGGAGAATATCGACGGCGTCGTTCCAATGAAAATCGGCAAACGCCTGCCCCGCTCTTGTGATAAAATCGGTGACAATCCCGCCGATCCGACCGGGGAAAAAGCGAAGTAATGTATTCATATATATCTCCCGACACGAAAACCTCCGTGCCGTCAATTCTTATCTTGAAGCAAACGCAAAAAGGCGCATTTGCCTATGTAATATTAGTATAACATAGATTTATATAAAATGCAATCCTTTTTTCGACTTTCACAAAAAAATATTTTTTTCTTTTTTCCTCTTGACAAGCCTTCTCCTTTCCTTTATAATATGTATCAAATGAGACACTTTTTGGAGGCTGTATGTCGTTTAATTTTCCTTCATTCTGTTCGCATATTTTCCCGTTTGAAGGAATTTCACCGGCGAAAGTTGCGTTCCTTCTCCCCCTGATAGCACCGGACCTCCGCTCTTTTGTGCGCGGAGAGACCGTTTTCGAGGCGGGGACGGGGATCAGAAAAATCGGATTTGTGGTAAACGGAGAATGTGAAGTCGTGCGCATCACATCGGACGGCGGCGATTTCCCGATGAATCTGCTTCACCCCTACGATTCTTTCGGTGTCCTTTCTCTTTTTTCCGAACGGGGACGGTATCCCACCGTTATCCGTGCAAAAAAGAAGAGTGAGGTGCTCTTTCTGAAGAGAGACGATGTATTGCTTCTTATTCGCGAAAACCGTGATGTCGCGCTGAATTTCATCACCTTTCTCGCCGGACGCGCCGTTTTCTTAAACGAAAAGGTGGCGGCACTCTCCGGCGCGTCGGCGGAGGAAAAAATCGCGTCCTACCTATTCGTCGCGTATAAGAAAGCCGGGTGTGACACCTTTGCGCTCAACTGCAAGCAGGCGTCCGAAAAGTTGCGGCTCAGCCGGGCGTCAGTCTACCGTGCGCTCGACGCGCTTGCCGCACATGATCTCATTCGTTACGGAGAAAAACAAATCACAATACTTGACCCGCAGGGTCTCGAAAGGAAATCATCATGAAAAAAATTCTCTCCCTTCTCCTCCTCGCAGCGCTCACCCTCACTCTCTTTGTCTCCTGCAAGCCGCAGACGCAGGTAGAGGATGACGGCGCAAAGATCAATGTCGGCGTCCTCGCCGGTCCTACCGGCATGGGCATGGCAAAACTGATTGCCGACACGCCCGAAGATTCCTCGCTTTACAGTTTTGAGCTTTACAGCAATCCTCAGAACGCGATCGCCGATCTGACCTCGAAGAAGCTCGACATGCTTTGCCTCCCGACCAATACGGCGGCAATGCTTTCCGCAAAAGCCGATATTTCGGTTCTCGCCGTGAACTGCCTCGGTTCCCTTTACCTTCTTGCAAAGAAGGACACCAAGGTGGAATCCTTTACAGACCTTGAAGGAAAGACGCTGACGACCAGCGTCGCCGGCTCGACCACACAGCCGATCGTCGACTTTCTTCTTGAGAAGAACCATGTAAGCGCCGATGTCGATGTAGCGCTCGACCATGACGCGCTTGTTGCCTCCATTGCAAAAGGTGAGGTGGACTATGCCGTTCTTCCCGAGCCGAAGGTGACTGCCGCTCTGATGCAGAACGCGGATTACGAGGTCAAACTGAATCTCTCGACCGAATGGGACAAGGTCTCCGACGGTTCTCTCGCGATGGGCTGTATCGTCGCACGCAATGAGTTTATCAATGAGCACAAGGGCGCCGTCAACCGCTTCCTCGACGATTACAAGGCATCGGTCGACTACATCGCGGACGACTCGCACGCGGACGAAAGCGCACAGACGATCGTCGACGCCGGTGTCCTGCCGAAGCTCCCGATCGCAAAGAAGGCGCTCGCCAATCTGAAAGGCTCGATTGTCTTCCGTGAAGGCAAGGAAATGAAGAGCACGCTCGTGTCCTTCTACGGCGTCCTCCTCGAGTCCTCGCCCGACTCCATCGGCGGTGCGCTTCCGAGCGACAGCTTCTACTATGCGCGCTGAGAAAATACGTCGCTATGTGTATCCGCCTCTCGCCCTCCTCCTGACGCTCATCGTCTGGGAGGGCGCGGCGCGGATCGCCGATGTCCGCTTTTTCTTCCCTACCGTCACCGACACGGCGACGGCTCTTTTTTCCCTTCTCGGGACGGCGAAGTTCTGGCGGACGATCCTGCTTTCTCTCTCCCGCGTTCTGCTCGGTTGGATCGCCGGTGTCGCGATCGGCGCCGTGCTCGTCTTTTTCGCAAAGCGGTTCGCCTTCTTCGGCACATGGACGCGCGGGCTGATGTCGGTATTGAAAAGCACGCCGGTGGCATCCTTTATTCTCGTGCTCTGGTTCTTTATCGGCTCGGACGCCGTCCCGCCGTTTATCGCCGCCGTCATGAGTGCGCCCGTGGTCTATCAGAACCTTTGGGATGCGGAAGGTGCCCTTGATCCGAAACTCGGCGAGGTGACGGAGGTATTCGGCTTTTCCCGCTTTGCGAAGATCCGCTACTACTACCTCCCCGCCGCGGTCGGGTTTCTGATCCCTGCTGCCGTGACCTCCGCGGGACTTGCGTGGAAGGCGGGGATCGCCGCCGAGGTCATCGCCTACACAAAGAATTCCATCGGACGCGAAATCTACGAGGCGAAGAACTACTTTCAGGGCGACGCTGTTTTCGCATGGACAGTGACCGTGATCATTTTGAGCCTGATTCTTGAAAAGGCGATTTTATTCCTCGGCAGAAAGGCGGAAAAGATATGGCACTTACACTGAATCATATTTTTCTCGCCTACGGAGACAAGCCTGTTCTCGAAGATATTTCCTGCGTTTTTCCGGAGCGCGGCTGTGTTCTTCTCCCGGGTCCGAGCGGGTGCGGAAAGACGACACTTCTCCGCCTTGTCGCCGGGCTTGTCGCTCCCGATCGGGGTGAGGTAACGGGTGGGGGCGAAGTATCTTTCGCGTTCCAAGAATACCGTCTCTTCCCTTCGCTGACGGCGGCGGAAAACATTGCCGTCGCCGCAAGCGGACAGAAAAAGCATCTTACCGACGCCGAAGCCATGCTTCTTTCTCTCGGATTCACAAAAAAAGAAACCGCCCTCTATCCGGCGGCACTCTCGGGAGGTATGAAACAGCGCGTCTCCTTAGCGCGCGCGTTTCTTCGCCGGGCACCGATCCTTCTGCTCGACGAACCGTTCAAGGAATTAGATGCCGCGCTGATCGAAACCGTCATTCGGAAAATCCGCAAAGAATCCGAAGAACGCCTTGTCATTCTGTCGGCACATTCTGACGCGCAGGCAAAAATTCTTGACGCGCAGGTACTTCCTTTTTTTGAAAAGTAAAAACATAAGAAACCACGAGCCTGTCCGGGAATACCCGGGCAGGCTCGTGGTTTTTCAGAAGATGATGCGGAAAGCGGTGCCGACATCCGGCTGGCTCTCTACGGAAACGGTGGCGCCGTACATCGCGCAGATGTGCTTCACGATGGCAAGTCCGAGTCCGGTACCGCCCGTCTTCTTCGAGCGGGAAGGATCCACGCGGTAGAAACGCTCGAAAATACGGGGCAGCTGATCCTCCGGAATTCCGATACCGGTATCTTTCACCGTCAGGGTGACATGTCCGCCCCCGTCGGTGATCGAAATGTCGATACTTCCGCCTTCTTTATTGTAATTGACGGCATTTGAGCAGAGGTTCGTCACAAGCTCATACATTTTGTCTGGCGACGCCATGACGCGTCCTCTTCCGCTGACGCGCAGAGTCAGGTGACGCTCTTCCATTCTCGCGTGCAGTTCTGCCGTGACCTCGTCGACCACGCCCCGCAGTTCGACCGGGACGCGCTCCGGCGTGCCTTTCTGTCTTTCGAGATCGGACAGACGCAACATATCCGAGATCAGTCCCGCCATGCGGAGCGCTTCCTTATGGATTCGCTCCACCTGTTTTTTCGTTCCTTCGTCGACCGTGTCCTTCGCGAGAATCAACTCGGAAATTCCCTGTGTGACGGTGATCGGCGTTTTCAACTCATGCGAGGCATTCGCAAAGAAGTCGCTCTTTTCCTTTGCCACGGCTTTCGCGGCGGTGATGTCGTTCAGAATCACGATGCGTGAGATCTCGCTCGCAAGAGGAGAATCCGCGATCCGACGGACGGTGACGGCAAGATCGCGCTCGCCGACATGGGATTCAAACTGCCCGCCGCCCGGTGCGAGAATCTTCTCGCAAAGTGCCGTGTCCTCGATGAGGTAAAGAAGCGGTTTTCCGATATCCTCCTGTTCTCCGTCGAGGAGATTCAGCGCGGCGCCGTTGGCGATGGCGACATGTCCGTCGGCGTCGAGGGCAAGGATTCCTTCCGACACATTTTCAAGGACGAAAGAGAGTTTTTCCCCTTCTTTGGTGCGCTCTTCGATCAGCGCGCGTGTCTTTCCGTTCAGGTCGTTGATCTCGCGGAAGACCGCATAAAACTCGGGTTCGCGGCTGTCGGTAACAAGGGGGTGATACTCTCCCTCGTTCAGCGAGCGAAGGCTGTCCGCGACGCCGCGCACCTTCTCGGAGATTTTCGTCGAGAGTCTTCCGGCGAGAAGAAGTGAAATCAGAAGGGCGAGCACCAGCGCACAGGCAAGAGACGGAATTGCCACGCCGAGGAAGCCGGAAAGTTCGCTGCTCTTCACGGCAACGCGGATTACGGTTTTCGTCCCGTCCTCAAGGGTGTTTTCGACAGCACAATAGGTCATGCGACAGCCGAAAGTAGCGGAATAACGCTCGACAAAGCGGGGAGAGCCTGCGAGCGCGGCGCGGATCTCTTCTCTGTCCGCGTGATTTTCCATCTCTCCCGCGACACTGCTCTCATAGAGAACTTCACCCGCCTCCGAAATCACGGTAATGCGGAAGCTGTCGCGGTTCTGATACCCTGTGAGTCCGTCAATATCTTCTTCTGTCCGCAGAAGAGACGAGAGCAGCCCGCACTCGGCGCGCAGGCGCTCCTCCACCACTGTGCGTCCGCTCCCCGCCACGGCAATCACCCCGGCGGCAAAAACCAAAAGAACGCAAAGAAAGGTCAGAAGAAAGACTCTTGTGAAAATTTTTCTTTTCATTTCGCTTCAAAACGGTAACCGACACCGCGCACGGTGACGATCACATCTCCTCCTCCCGCTTCACGGATTCTGTCGCGGATCTCGGCGATGTGCATGTCGAGGGTACGCGTCTCCCCGATGAAATTCTCTCCCCATACCTCACGGAAAATGGTTTCACGATCCACCGTGACACCGGCATTTCCGATCAGATAATCGAGGAGTTTATACTCTTTCAGGGTCAGCCCGAGGTCGCGTCCGCGGAAAAAGATCTTGTAGGTGTTGCGGTCGACGGAAAAGTCCCCCGTATTGGAAACATAGAGATTCGCACGGCGGAGTCCCGCCTTGACGCGTGCCATCAGCTCGAGAATGGAAAACGGCTTCGCCATATAGTCGTCGGCGCCTTTGTTCAGTCCTTTGACAAAGCTGATCTCGTCCGACTTTGCACTCACGATGATGACGGGCACCCGCTCATCCGTCTCGCGGATTTTCGACAGGATCGTATAGCCGTCCATATCGGGAAGCATGATGTCAAGAATGATGAGATCGGGAACCTTTACGGAAAATGCCTCGAAAAAGTCCTTTCCGCATTCAAACATGCGGAGGTCATACGATTCTTCAAACGCGCCCTCGTAAACCTCGCGGATTCCCTCGTCGTCCTCTACCACATAAATCAACGGTCTTTTCATCAGTTCTTTGTATGTACCCCCGTTTCGTTATATTTCGCCCATTCCGCCACATTGACGGCATGGTCTCCGATACGCTCCAGATACTTCGCCACCATCATAAAGGTGATCGCCTGATCGGCGCTGTGTTCGCCGTCTTTTCTGAGAATGTCGATCAGTTCCTTCTGCACCTCGAGAAAGAGAGTATCCATCTCGTCATCCGTCGCGATCACCTCATCGGCGAGCTTCTCGTCGTTGCGGATAAAGGAATTGACCGACTCGCGCACCATGCGGACGGCAAGCTCTCCCATCGCGCGCAGGTGATCGAGCTTTTTGATGTAGGTATCGCCCGGCATGGTATAGACAAGGTCGCCGATGTCGCTCGCCTGATCGCCGAAGCGCTCAATATCGGTAATCATCTTCAGCGCGGTGGAGACGAAGCGGAAATCCTTCGCCACCGGCTGACGGCGGATCAGGATCCGCATACAGCGCTTTTCGATATCCATTTCGTATTCGTCAACGCGCTTATCGCTCTCGCCGACACTGCGTCCGAGCTCGCGATCGAGCTTTTCCAGCGCGGTATTGGCGTTGGTAATCATGTCCGCCGTGAGGCGGCACATGGCGACAAGCTCGTCCTTTAATTCTTCAAGTTCTTCTTCAAACTGTTTTCTGCCCGACATTTCTTTTCTCCTCCATTATATCATATCTGTCAAGTCTTATCAACCGAATCTGCCGGTAATATAGCGTTCTGTCCGTTCGTCTTTCGGATCTGTGAAAATGTCGTCGGTGTCTCCGAATTCGACAAGCTCACCGAGCAGGAAGAATCCCGTCTTGTCCGAAATACGCGTCGCCTGCTGCATGTTGTGGGTGACGATGACGATGGTCGTGTTTTTGGAAAGATCGTCGCAGAGTGCCTCGATCTTATCGGTCGAGATCGGGTCGAGGGCGCTCGTCGGTTCGTCCATCAGAAGGATTTTCGGTTTGACCGCGAGGGCGCGGGCGATACAGAGTCTCTGCTGCTGACCGCCCGAAAGACCGAGCGCGGATTTATCCAGTCTGTCCTTCAGCTCATCCCACATCGCGGCACCGCGCAGGGACTCTTCGACGATACCGTCGAGGACGCTTCTCGCGTGGATACCGAAGGTACGGGGACCGTAAGCGATGTTATCATAAACACTCATCGGAAAGGGATTCGGCTTCTGAAAGACCATGCCGACATTGCGGCGGAGTTCGTTGACATCAATTTTTCCGTAAATGTCCGTCTCACCGATGCGGAAATCGCCGGTGACGCGACAGCCTTCGACAAGGTCATTCATACGATTGAAGCATTTCAGAAAGGTAGACTTTCCGCATCCGGAAGGACCGATGAAAGCAGTAACCTTCTTCTCCGGGATTTCGATGCTGATGTCTTTGATTGCCTGAAACTCCCCGTACCAGAGGTTCGCACCTTTGACCGAGATGTTCTGTCCGAAGACGGGCGTTTCGATTTCGTTTTTCTTATTATTTTTTAACATTGGTAGCTCCTTTCAGTTTCCGTCCGAGGCGGGAAGCGACAAGCTCGGCGGCGAGGTTCAGAATGAGAACGAGGAAGATCAGGACGACGGCGGTCGCGTACGCTTCTTTCATATACCAGCCTTCACCGGAAAGCTGATAAAGAGCGACGGCAAGCGTCGCGCCGCTGTCACCGAAGGTATGCGGCACGGCGGAGATCACCGATCCCATGGTATAAAGGAAGGGTGCCGACTCGCTGATGACACGACCTATACTCAGAATCACGGCGGCGAGAATTCCCGGCAGAGCGGACGGCAGAACCACGCGGAAGATGGTACGCAATTTCCCTGCGCCGAGGGCGAGACTTCCCTCCCTCTGTGCGTCCTCCACGGCACGAAGGCTCTCCTCCGTCGAGCGAACAACGGTCGGAAGCAGCATGACGCTGACCGTCAAAGATCCGGCAAGAATACTGCTCGAGCCGCCGAAGATCTTCACAAAGGTAATCATGCCGAAAAGTCCGTAAACAATCGAGGGGACGCCGGCGAGAATATCAATGGCGGAACGGACGAGACGGACGGCGAAGTGCGTGCGCTTTGCATATTCGTTTAAGAAGATTGCCGTCATGATACCGATCGGAACGGCGATCAAAAGACTTAAGAAAACGGTATACAGGGTGGTGACGATCGCGGGAAGGATCGTGATCTTTTCCCCGCCGAACTCATATGCGCCGTAGATCAGCGAGGGATTTTTGATAAGGTACGGCAAGCCGTTCGCGAAAATGAAGCCGACGATCAGAATCAGGACAAGTCCCGCGAAGGCACCCGAGAAGACCGAGAGTCCCTGTCCGATGCGGGGAGCATGAATCTTATGCAAAAAGGCGGAAAAGCGTTCCTTCACATCGCGTACAAAAGCGGGAGCGTGAAGGACGCGGCGGTTGCCCGCGGTAGCTTTCGTTATCTTTTTCACCCCTTTTCCGCTGATGGCGGCAAAGAGGAGGTTGACAACGAGGACGAAAAGCAACAACACAACGCCCGTCGCAACCAGCGCGCCCTCCTGCACCTCACCGGCGTACCCCATCTCCATGACGATATTCGCCGTCAGAACACGGAAGGAGGAAAAGAGTCCCTTCGGATAGGTCGCGGCATTGCCGGCGACCATGACGACTGCCATCGTCTCGCCGAGAGCGCGTCCGATTCCGAGAACGAGCGATGCCGTGATTCCAGATTTCGCCGCCGGGGACATGATGCGGAAGACCGTCTCGCTGTGCGTCGCACCCATAGCAACCGAGCCTTCGTAATAATATCTCGGCACGGCTTCGAGCGCGGTACGCGAGAGGGAGACAACCGTCGGCAGAATCATAATGCCGAGAATCAGGGAGGTCGCGAAGAGACCGCTGCCGTCATTCGGCGCAAAATTCGAAAGAATGGGAAGAAGAAAAACAATGCCGAAGAAGCCGTAAACAACCGACGGAATTCCCGCAAGGAGGTTGATGACCGTACCAAGCACGCGCTTTGTCCTCTTCGGGCAATAGAACGCGAGGAAAACCGCCGTAAAGTACCCGAGAATACCGCCGACAAGGAGAGCGCCGACGGTCGCGCTCAGGGTACCGATAATCATCGTGAAGATACCGTATGTACCCGAAAGGGGCGAATCATAGGTATCGAGTCTGTCGGGCGACCACTTATCGCCGAACATGAATTTCAGAATACCGAGCTTTCCGAAGGCGGGAATACTTTTGTAAATCAGAAACGCGAAAATCGCGATGGTGGCGATCGTACATACGACCGCCGCCGCCGCGAAGACTGCTTTTCCGATATTTTCTTTTACTTTCGTCGCAGTCATGTTCCGTGTTCCTTATTTCACTTCGTCGAACTTCGTGATCTTGCCGGAGAAGATGTCGTAGAGCTGATGAATGGTGAGGTCGGAGACCTTGTCATTCTTCACATTGACGATCACGGCGACCGCATCGAGGCAGGCATTGAAGCTGTCGACATTGTCCTGCTTCACAGCCGCGGAAGAAAGACCGATCGTGTTTCCTGTCGTGTCGTCTTCTACCGCTTTACGACCGACGGAGGAACCTTCCAGCTGAATGTCGAAGATGTCGGCGGCGTTGACACCGTAGAGGTCGGCATAACCTTTTGCCGCGGCGGTAATGAGCTTCTCCATCGAGGTGGAGCCGCGGATGACAATCTTCTCACCCGCAGGGAGAGTCGCCTGCTTCGTGAAGGTGGTTACGGCGATCGGATCGGCGCCTTCATTCGCACGCTTTGCGGGATCGGCAAGGTAAATGCAACCGGCAGACTCGGCGTGCGCCTTCAGAGCGTCGCTCTTGAGATATGCCATGAAGTCGGCGGCGCGCTCGGTCAGCGTGATACCGTGCTTGGTCATCACGACGAAGGGACGCTGAATCTTGTAGGTGCCGTCGAGGACGGTCTCTTCACTCGGAAGGACACCGTTTACCTTCAGAACCTTAACGGTATCATTCACGGAACCGAGGGAGATGTAGCCGATGGCATACTCATCGGATGCGACCTTCGAGAGGACGGTGCCCGTCTTGGTCTGCTCGACCGCAGTCTTCGTGCTGTTATAGACCTTCTTGCCGTCTACCTTCTCTTCCAGAAAGTGCGTGCCGTCGGTGACATTGGTATCGAACGCTTCGCGCGTTCCGCTTCCCTGTTCACGGACGACAACGGTGATATTCTTCTCCGAAGCGCCGCCACAGGACGCAAGCGAGAAGAGCGAGGTGACCGCCAACGCGGCGGCAAGGACGAGGGTCAGAATTTTCTTGGTTTTCATTTTCATGTTCTCCTTTTCATGTTTGATTTCTTTTTCCTTGGTACGGCTATATGATACCGCTTTTTCGCCGTCCCAACTACCCTCGAAACCTTTGCGGAATGTAAAGAAAATGTAAAACGCAAAAAATATCAGAAGCTCTGCGGTTTTCCTATTATAAAATATGAAGACTCCGACGGGCATCCCATCGGAGTCTTCCTTACATTATTTTATTCTTTTGTTCTTCCTGCGGTTGCGGCTTCTTTTCGTATATGCCGATGTCGGTGTCGATGACGGAGCCTTGGACGATGGCGGCTCTGCCGTATTTCTGCCGGATTTTATCCATTGCGTTTTCCCGTTTCTCTCCCTTTTCACGCTTTTCGTCAATGGCGGGATCGGAGAAGAGATCGAGCTGTTCGGTCACGGCGTCGCGGCGCACGAGTCCGCTCGCGGTTACGGTAAGCATGCGAACGGGCTTCTCGGGGCTCCAGAAGGAAGTCAGGAGTGTATATGCCGCGTCGGCAATCTCCCGCGAGAGATCGGTCGGCGGGGTGATTTGTTTCTGCTTTTGTACCGTAGCCAAGAATTCGTCTTTGACGCGCAGGGTGACGGTGGTGCACTTCTGCCCGCGGGCGCGGAGCTTTTCCCCGATCTCCTCGGAGAGAAAGTTGATGCCGACACGGCAGGCTTCTCTGCCGACAAGATCATGACGGAAGGTAAAACCGTTTCCGATGCTCTTCGCATCCTCGGTCGGAGGGGTGACGGGGCTTTCATCCTCTCCCGTCGCGTAGAGATGAAGCATTTCCCCTATCTTGCCGAAGCGGGTCGTGAGAAGTGCCGGACTCGTCGCGGCGAGGTCGCCGATGGTACGGATCCCCATTTTGAGCAGTGCTTCCTCCGTGCGGCGTCCGACAAAGAGCATATCGCCGGCAGGAAGCGGAAAAACGATGCGCCTGAAATTCTCACGGTCGATCACGGTAGTGGCATCCGGCTTTTTATAATCGCTTCCGAGTTTGGCAAAGACTTTATTGAAGGAGACGCCGATCGAGATCGTGATGCCGATCTCCTCGCGGATACGGCGGCGAAGTGTCTCGGCGATCTCAAAGCCGGTGCCGAAGGCTTTCCGGCTCTTTGTGACATCGAGCCAGCTCTCGTCAATACCGAAGGGTTCGATCTCATCGGTGTATTCGGCATAGATCTTATTGACCGCGCGGGAGAATTTCACATACTCGCCATAATGCGGTTCGGCAATCACGAGGGCGGGACATTTTTTCTTCGCCGACCAGACGGTCTCGGCGGTCTTGATGCCGTATGCCTTCGCAAGTTCGTTTTTTGCGAGGACGATCCCGTGACGGTCCTCGGTACTGCCGCAGACCGCCATCGGGACACGCGAAAACTCGGGATGGGAGACCGTCTCGACCGAGGCAAAAAAGGAGTTGCAATCACAATGAAGAATGGTGCGCTCTTCCTTCATGGTTCTCCTTTCCGCGATGTCGCCTTTATCCTTCGGGCAATGCCCCGTTCTTTTTCTGTACGCTCTGCGCGGCGGGAAGCGTAAAGCTGAAGGTACAGCCGCGCCCCTCTTCCGATGTGACGGAGAGAGTCTCGCCGTGAGCGTCTACGATGGTTTTTGAAATATAGAGACCGAGACCGACGCCGTTTTTATCAAGTCCGCGGCTCTTATCCGTTTTATAGAAACGGTCGAAGACATAGGGAATGTCCTCTTTGGAGATGGTCTGCCCTTCGTCGAAGACGCTGATGCGTACTTTCGATTTCTCCGGAGTGATACGGATCGCGAGCTGTCCGCCTTCCTTTGCGAATTTGATCGCGTTATGGCACAGGTTATAGACCACCTGATAAATCGCGTCCTTATCCGCGTGGACGGGCACGCAGTCCTCCGATTCAAAGATGACATCCAACTTCTTCTCCTCGATCTTCTGCTCGAAGGAGATCAGGATCAGGCGTGCAACCTCGGAGACATCAAAGTCGGTAAAGTTGAACTTTCTGTCCCCGGATTCCAGACGGGAAACATCGAGAATTTCGGAAACGAGGCGGGAGAGACGGTGCACTTCCGCGGAGATGACGCCGAGATAGTATCCCTGTTTCTCCGGCGGAATAGCGCCCGAGTTGATATTGTCGATAAAGCCGGCGATTGTGGTCATCGGTGTGCGGAGATCGTGCGAGACACTGGCGAGGAAGGTATTCCTCATTTTCTCAAGATTGGCAAGGGATTCCGCCATATGATTGAAGGCGATGGCAAGCTCCGAAACCTCGTCCCTGCCGTAGACGGGGACACGGGCGGAAAAATCCCCTTTTGCAAAGCTCTTTGTCGCCTCCGTCATGCTTCTGAGCGGGTGAAGAAGACGCTCGGTGATGAAATAGATCGCGATCACGGCGGCAAGCATAACCCAAAGGGAGCTGGTGAAGACGGCTCGCTGTGTCACGGCGATCACCGCGTTCTCTGCCGCGGTGGACTTCATGACGAGGACATAGCCGATATTCTTTCCGTTATATTCGAGTTCCCGCGCGCAAACGCGGTTGTCCGTCTCCAGAACGCCGTCGAAGTTGCTGATACCGAGATAGTAATCGCCGTTCTCGCTCTCCTGCTTTTGCAAAGAATCAAAGGAGAGCGTCTGCGTCCCGTTCAGGATCTGCGGCACGCGCTTACCCGTCTCGGGATCGGTCGTAGTCAGAAACAGGAGTCCGCCGTCGGAATTGCAGACCAGCATATTCATCTCGGCGTCATTGATGAGAAGAAAGCGTGCCATGATCTCCGTCTTGATGAAGGAATCCAGGTTCTGCACGCCGTTTCCCTCGATACGCTCCTTGATGGTATAGCTCGTCTCGATCAGAAGGTTATCCGTCTCGTGCGAAGAATAGGAGCGGATCATGGAAGTGAAGATAAAGGACAGCATCACAAAGCTGAAGACGATGATGACAACAAAGGTCGC
>CALAFS010000220.1 GCA_937892405.1 uncultured Clostridia bacterium | reverse complement strand
AAAAGATTACGATAAAGATTTTATCTTTGCACACTAAAGCTATGATTGCGCAATTACATATCAACTGTAAGATTGAAAGCCAAGCAATCTGCTCTATTTGGAAGCCATTTAGAAAGTATAATCCCAGTATGCAATTCATACAGCATAAAAAGACAGTCCCCATTATCGGATTGTTTATGTAACACTTACTTTTTATCATTTTGTATATGCCTCATACAGCTCTTGCGCTACTGTGTTTTCATCATACCCGATTTCTTGCAGTTTTTCAACTCTCTGCGCGAAAGTCAATTCGTGTTTATCAGACAATGCTCTTATAATTGTATCTTTCCAATTGATAGGATTAAAGTCTGCTACTTCATAATATAATCCAAATTTCAAATCATTTGTCTTTGGGATTCCGGAAGATACAATACATGGCGTTCCGGTTAGTTGCGCTTCCAACAAGGTCAATGACATTCCTTCGGAATATGACGGCGCCACAAGAACATCGAAAAATTTCAACAATCTGTTGCCATCATTTCGATAGCCAAGAAGCGTGATCTTATCTTGCAAAGATCTTTCTTGAATTCTCGTTTTTACATTTTCATATTCCGGTCCGTCTCCAGCCATAATGCATGATATATTGTCTGCTCGGAAATTCTCCATTATATCAATCAAAAAGGTGGTGTTTTTATCTATACCAAAAACGCCCAAATATCCGAGCACCTTATCACAGGATGATAGATTAAAATCATTTCTGAATGACACAGGATACTCTTGACATATGTTTTCCAAATCAACCAAATTAGGCAATAGCACATAGTCACTACTGAAATTAAATTTTCCCGCTTTATCAGAGCACGCAAACAAAGCGGTGCAGTATTTTTTATTTAATATCCGACCGACAAGCGCCGCTATGTTCTTCAAAATGCTGCGTATGAGGCTATTTTCACAAACTGCAGAACCATGCGCATGACCTACTCTATTTTTAATTTTTAATTTTTTTGCTTGTTTAGCCGCAATCCATATAAATTGCCCGGTATGCATATGTATGGCATCATATGGTTCATCTGCAGATAAAATTTTAGCAAGATTTCTTTGATAATGAAAATACCCGCTCTTGCTGAATGAAGGGATAACAAATATATTTGTTCCCTGCCTTGCAAATTGCTCCTTGGTTTTCTGAGTGGGCTGCTTATAGACGATAAAGTCAATATTGCAATCATAATATTTTTTGAAAGCTCGATAAAAGCCGATTGCAGCCGATGCCACGCCTCCATGCTCCAAGTTATCCACCAAAATAGCAATTTTCATCTTGTACCTTTTATATATTATTTTTACTTTTGCATAACTTCAATTTGATTAATTAATTGTTTTGCCATCACAGCAGGATTCCATACCTCTGTCATTGATTGATAGGCGTTTTTACTATATATTTTACATACATCTAAATGATCGAGCAAAGATTTTACGCACTGATAGACCTTTTCGTTATCGCCATATCTATAGGTCAATCCGTTCTCACCGTCTTTCAAAAGATATGGCACCGATCCTATCGCGTCACAAGCAACAACCGCGCAGGCGCTATTCATGGATTCGTTAAGTACTGCGCCCCATCCTTCATTACGGTCGGAAGTGAATAAAAAGATCTGAGACTTCTCCATATAGCTTCTGACTTCTTCCGGTTTCATCGCCCCCATTAAATGAACGCAATCCGAAAGATCGTATTTTTCAATTCTATCTTTCAATTTGCCTTCAAGTTTTCCACAACCGATCATTTTCAGGTCGAAGGTATACCCTTCTTTTTTCAATCGTCTTGCGATCTCAATCGGCACCTCCGGATGCTTCCACCCAATCAATCTGCCCGCCCATAGGAGAGAAGCAGGTTGTTTTGCCTCTATCAACTCATCAATGTCATCGTAATGCGTCACTTTCGGGAAGTATCCCCACTGATAGGTCTTGCCGATGAAATTCCCCGTTTTCGCATAGTCACCGGCGGCATAGGCGCTCGCACACAGGAGGTAGATATTTTTTGACGGGAAATTATCAAAATGATATTTGAAAAAGCGAAGCGGCAAGGTCAGATATTGCAAAGGCTTTTTATATATTCTTTCCGAATACCGAAATACAAGTTTCCCTTGCCTGATACGGTGGCGGATCATTTTCTCCGGTGCACTACCCGTAATTACAACATCTGCACTGTCAATCAGATTCAAACATTTCTGATAGGTGGTTTCGTCTTTATAGCTTTCAATCACAAACGGAGGCAATGCCCCCTGTCCCCAACCCATATGCAGGCGCTCCGCTTCCATTGGCACCGTCTGAATAAAAAAATAATTGCCATCTGTCTGCTTGTAAAATTCTTCTGACAATGGTGCCTGATGGTGATTATAATAGTTCGAGACAAATACGATTTTCATCTTTGCTCCAGCACTTCGAGATACTCTTGAATCATTGCATTTTTATCCTGCACGGCTTCGGCGACTTGACAGTGTGTCATGGAAAGAACGCGGGGGTATTCGCCGCAGGAAATGACATTTTCGGGTGGAACGCTTTCCACACTTCCGCCGGTGCGATAGGTAATCACGGGCGTGCCGCATGCCTGCGCTTCGAGGTTCACGGTCGGGTAGTTGTCTTCATAAGTCGGATTAAAAAAAACATCGGCAGCGGTGTAGATCCCGGCGAGCTCTTTTGTGCTATTTGTTCGCTCAATTCCGACAATATTTCCCGGCAGTTTATCTTTTTGTTCCTTGCTCACGCCGACAAGTACAATTGCATAGCTGTCGTTCAATATCTCCGACAGCTTCAAAAAGTCATCGAGTCCCTTGCGCTTGTCCCATACACTTGCCACGCCTAAAATGATCTTTTTGTTTTGCAAGCCGTAGCGCTCTCTGAAATCGCTTTCCGTTGGTTGGAACACGGAAAGATCAATGCCGTTATGAATCACTCTGACGGAATATTCCCGCAGAAAAGATTCCTTCACCAAACCGGCAAGCCACACGGACGGGGTCACAAGCGTCAGATCGGGGATCCCGCAAAAGAGACTCTTTTTCTTTTCAAAATTCCGCTTTGCATGATCGGAAAAGGACTTCGGGTAGCTGTCCTTTTGCGGGCAATGTTCGCACCCGGTTTTCCACTTTTCGCATTTTGCCAAAGTAAAATGTGCGCAATGTCCGGTAAATGCCCAGCAGTCGTGCAAAGTCCAAACGATCTTTTTCCCGCAGGTCTTCAGATACTCGAATAGTATGCCGAGATGAAGATAATACCCGTGCAGGTTATGGAGGTGAATCACATCGGGGTCATAAGCCTTAACCCATTCGACAAAGCGCTTGGTTGCGCGCTTGCTCCCGAAGCCGGAGGCATCGAAGAGACGGGCTTTCAGTCCGTGAAGTTTCACATCGAAATCACTTCCGATGCGTACCGCGTACTTTTGATACTTCTCCGGCACGGATTCCCTGCCGTATGCAATTTTCACCTCGTGTCCCTGCTTCTCCAGCATTTCGGCGAGGTCGGTACAAATCCTTCCTGTACTCCGTATACCGCATACGGAGTTAATCATCAAAATACGCATATTTCATGCCCTTATGTAGTTTACTTTATCGCTGGTGTCTTGGTGCTCTCGCTCTGCCCGGCGCACGCTTCGAGCGCCGTTATCAGATCCCGCATGACTTTGTCCTTGGAAAAAGTGCGCTCGCAATAGGCGAGGGCGGCGGCGCCGAGCGCCTCAAAGCGTTTTTCTTCCATCAAGCGAAGAACATTGTCGACCAGCATTTTTTCGTTTCCTGCGGGTGAGACGAAGCCGCAACCGGAGGCGCGGATCACATCCGCCGTCTCGCCGTCTGCCGACGCGACAATCGGCTTCCCTGCCGCCATATAGGTCTGCACCTTACCGGGCAAGGTATAGGAGATCACGGGATTCTCCTTCATCGTCACGAGCATGGCGTCCGCCATGGCGTAATATTCCGGCATTTTTTCCACCGGCTGTCTGCCGTGGAAAATGACATTGTCGGCATGCAGATCTTCCGCAAGTGCACGGATATGCGCGAGCTCCGAGCCGCCGCCGACAATGTGCCAGTGCAGGTTCGGAATTTCTTTCGTCAATGCCGCCGCGCGAATAATGGTATCTACGCCCTGCGCGGCGCCGACATTCCCGGCGAACATCAGGTCGACGGTGTCGTTCGGTGTCTTTCTGCATGCGTCGGGAGTGAAGAGCGTCTCGGCATATTGAGGGAGGTACGCCGCGTCCGCGATGCCGAATTCTTTTTCAAAATAGCTGCGGAACATCTTCGAGGAGACAAGAATTCTGTCTGCCGCACGATATATGCGCTCTGCGACTTTATGATAATGCCGATAAACCAAAGAGCCGCGGCGGATCCCGCCCGCGGTCAGGGATTCCGGCCACAGATCCAAAGTATAAATTACGAGAGGTGTCCCGTGCTTTTTCTTATAGGCGAGCGCAGGGTTCGCCATCATGACAGGGCTCAGCTGATTGACAAAAATGACATCAAAGGCGGAGCCGTCCGCAGCGGTGCACGCCGTCGATTTCGCATATTTCTTTCCCGAAGCGGCAAAAGAATAATAGTTCAGGACGCGGCGAAGGACGCCCGTTTTTCTCGGGACGGTATGACAGCGATGAACTCTGACGCCGCGGATCATCTCGTCTTCCCCGGCGTGCTTATGATTCTCATACCCGGGATAGAGTTCCCCTTCGGGATAGTTCGGCTCTCCGGTAATCACCGTTACCTCATGTCCGCGCGATACAAGCTCTTCGCAGATATCGGGAAGGCGGAAGGGTTCCGGATAATAATGCTGACAGACTACAAGAATTTTCATCTGCCTACGCTCTCTTCTGCCGCCTCCGCCTGTGCTTTCACACTCGTGCCTTTAGCGGCGGTATCGTCCGAGTTGCCCTCGCGTTTCAGCACGACGGCGATCGTTTTGAAGATCAGTTTCAGATCCATCGGGAAGGAGGCTTGTTTCACATATTCGGCGTCAAGGACGGCTTTGTTTTTATAATACAACGCGTCGCGCCCGCACACCTGTGCGACCCCCGAAATGCCGGGGCGCATAGAGAAGACGCCGAGGCGCTCGCGCATGCGGTTGCACTTCTCTTCCGTCAGGCAAAGGGGGCGATAACCGATGATCGACATCGTGCCGATCAGGACGCACCAGAGCTGCGGCAGCTCATCGAGGGAAAAACGGCGCAGAAAACGCCCGACGCGGGTCTGATATTGCTTCGGATTCTCAAGCCGGGAGGTGGCGCAATCGTGGGGGGCATCGGTTTTCATTGAGCGGAATTTATAGCAATTGAAGGGCTTCCCCCCCTTGCCCATGCGTTTCTGTCGGAAGATAACGGGGCCTTTGGAATCGAGGCGGATCGCGATCGCAACGACAAGCATCACGGGAGAGAGAGCGACCAGAGCAAGAAAAGAAAATACGATGTCAAAGATCCTCTTGATAAAGCGATAGCAAAGCCGCTTTTTCGGATTCGCGGTAAAATGCTCTATGTATTGTTCATAAAAGAGATCCGAATGTACTTTTTTGTAGTCAAACGGAACTCCTTCGACATATTGTTCTTCTGTCGGATTCTCCGTTTTCCCTATTACTTCTTCGGTCAACTGCTGCATGTTTTCGCTCCCCGTTTTTATGTAAAGTCCCCATCACACGCGGTGAGGTCGCTGGAATCGTCGTGCCGTCCCCTCTCCGCTGTGGCGGAGAAATCTTCAAAGACGCAAACTTAGTATAACATATCCGACGAAAGAATTCAAGGCATTTTCACATATAAAATAAAAAATCTTTATAATTTTAATACAATTTCATATTATTTAGCGGATTTTGGAAGCGAGAAAGCGGATTTTTTCGCCCTTGGTGGGGGAAGCGATCGTTTTTCCTGTTTTCATGCATACATAAAATAGCCGTCGGAGCATAACTGCTCCGACGGCTCTCGCTCTATGTGGCTTTCACCCTTCGACCTTATCGAAAAGGTCGTCGGCAATCTTCGTCACTTCCGTGGCGAGGTCGCGGAGGGCGCCATCCTTAAAAGGAGAGGCGATGCCCGCCTCTTCGACAAGTGCCGGGAATGCCTTCTGCCCGCCCTGACGCACGAAGTTCAGGTAATCGGCGAAGGCGCCCGCATAGTCCTTTCTCGACTTGAGGAAGAAGCCGAAGGCGACCGTCTGCGCAAGGCAATAGTCGATGTAATAGAAGGGCGACTCGTAGATGTGCATCTGATACTGCCATCTCGTTCCCTCTTCGAGATACGGGATCCCGTCAAAAGAGAGATAGGGGCGATACTTTTTCTCGAGATCACGATAGACGCGCTTTCTGTCCTCGGGGGTATACTCGGGGTGCTCATACACGATCTGCTGGAATTCGTCAACGATGACGCCGTACGGAATGAAGCAGAAGGAATCGAGCATATGCTTCAACCGATAGGCATCGGCGCCCTTGCCGCAGAACATCTCCATATACTTTTCCGCGAAGAATTCCATCGACATAGAATGGCACTCCGCCGTCTCCATGCCGCCGACTTCCAGCTCCTCGTCCCCTTCCTCAAACACAAAGTGCGCGGCGAGGGCGTGACCGAACTCGTGCGTGATGACATCGAGATCGGAGCTTGTACCGTTGAAGTTTGCGAGAATAAACGGCTGCTTCCAGTCGGCGAACTCCGTGCAATAGCCGCCGCCCCATTTTCCGTCGCGGGACTCGACATCAAAGGCTTCCGCCTCCTGCATCTCCCGCATGAAGTCGCCGGCGACAGGGCTCATATCGTCATATATTTTCTGCGCCGCGGCGAAAATTCCCTTTTCGTCGAGAATCGGATCGGGCGATGCGCCGTTCGTATAGGTTTCGTTATCGTAGAACATCATCTGACCGAGGTTGAGATCTTTCGTCACGCGGTCCTTGATCGCCTTCACGGCGGGGACAAGGTCGCACGCGACATTCTCGCGGAAACGACTCACCATCTCTCTGTCGTAGTCGATGCGTCCCA
This sequence comes from uncultured Clostridia bacterium, assembly GCA_937892405.1. Lineage (GTDB taxonomy): Bacteria > Bacillota > Clostridia > Oscillospirales > CAG-272 > UBA1740. The sequence goes on along the minus strand of CALAFS010000220.1, from coordinate 9,736 downwards.
TGCGATAATAGCCGAGCTCGACGAAGTCGCGATAGCCGAGCTTATGCGCGATCTCGGTACGGATTTTGACAAGATCGTCGTAAATACGGTCAAGGGTCTCCGCATTCTTCTTGAGTCCCTTTCCGAGCGCTTCGGCGGCGGCACGGCGGATGTTTCTGTCGCTGTGGGAAAGATAGCCGCGCAGAACCGTGAGGGGTATCTCTTTTCCGTCGTATTCAAACTTCATTTCGCTCATGAATTTGGAATACTCGGTGGTCAGAGCGTTCTCCTTTTTGCACTCCTCTGTGACAATCGGAGAAAAGGCTTTTCTCCGAATTTCAAAGTTCTTGAAAATCCGCGGGTTGAGCGTCTTTTCAAGTTCCGGGCGGAAGGGGGTATTCAGCATCAGCGACGCGTAGGCGGTCATGAGTTCCTGAAATTCGGGACTCTTCTCGTCGTAATAGTCCATCTCCGCCTGATAGAATTCATCGCGCGTATTCAGCGTAAAGCGGCAGTTGGAAAGCGAAGCGGCGGTAGCGTAGTGGCGCATTTCGGTGAGCCATGCTTCACGCGCCTTCAAAATGTCGGCGGCAGAGGTCGCATTCTTTACCGCGCTCTCAAAGGCGGCGAACGCCGCTTTTCCCTCTTCAATCGTATACCGTTTGTATACGATATCCTTGACTTTTGTGATTTTTTTCATCGCAGGTACTCCATCTCTTTTTTCTAAAAGTTTAGCACACGCGCGACGGATTGTCAAGAGCGGCGATAATATTTTTCTCGAAAAAAGGAAGAGCGCCCGTCGTCGTTTTCTGAACGGTTTCGTGTCCTTTTCCGAGAAGCAAAATCACATCACCGGGAGATGAAATATGATAGGCATAGCGGATCGCCTGTTCGCGGTCGACGACAATCTTCGCTTTGGTTTTATCCGCAAAATGCGCGTAAATTTCGGCACAGATACCGAGTGGATCTTCCCGCCCCGGATCGTCCGAAGTGATAACGGAAAAATCGGCAGACGCTTCCGCCGCCTCTGCGAGAAGGGCGCGACGCGTCTCTCCCCTGCCGCCGACCGAACCGAAAAGGGCGATCTGCCGTCCCGGATAGAGCTCGCGCACCGTCGCCGAAAATTTTCTCACACTTTCCGCGTTGTGGGCAAAGTCAATGAAAAATAATCGTCCGCCATGCCACACCCGTTCAAAGCGTCCCGGCACCGTAACGCCGGCAAGTGCCGGCAGAAAACTTTCTGCACGCCGCCCCGTCAAAGTACCAGCCGCCGCGAGAGCAAGAAGAGCGTCATTCACATGATAGCGTCCCGGCATGGATATCTTCCCTGTCACACCGAAAAGAGAAAAACGCGTTCCGTCGCGATCGGTGGCGAGAATCCGTCCGTAAAAATCCGACGGGTGCTCCGTCGAGCAAAAGCGTTTTTCGGGCACATCGGAGATTATATAGGCGGCGTAAGGGGCATCGGCGTTCGCGATCGCGGTACGGATTCCGTACGAAGTGAACAACGACCGCTTCGCCGCGACATATTCGGCGAGATCACGATGCTCGTCCCGCCCGATATGATCGGGTGAAAAGGAGGTGAAAATCCCGAGAAAAAACGGAATACCGAACACCCGCCCGTCGGCAAGTGCCTGGCTCGAGACCTCCATCACCACCGTGCGGATCCCGCGGCGGACAAAATCGGCAAACAGCGGCGCGAGCGAGAAAAAGGAGGGGGTCGTATTCTCCGTCGGGAGCGTCTCATCCCCGAAGTCGACGCCGAGCGTGCCGACGGAAGCGACCGATTCTCCCGCATACCGAAGAAGATGTGTCAGAAAAAACGCGGTCGTGGTTTTCCCTTTCGTCCCGGTGATTCCGACAAACCGCAGATTCTTCTGCGGATCTCCGCAGAGTCGGAATGCGATTTCTGCCGAAGTTTTTATCATTGATTTGCAAAGTATAAGCAAACATCCGGTGGGAGGATTGATTTTCGTTTCCGAGAGAAAGACTCTGACGCCGCGGCGGTAGGCATCGGGGACAAATGCCGCCCCGTGTGCCGTATGCCCGCGATGCGCCGCAAAGAGCGTGCCTTCGCCTTCCGCTTTTCTCGAATCGTCGGTAACGGCGGTGATTTCCCGATCTTTCCCGTCACCGAAGAACGAAAGATCCGGAATTCCCTCTAAAAGTTCGGAGAGCCGCATTATTTTGCCTCCCCGAGCGCGGCGCTCCGCCGCCTTCCGTGAAGGAAGGTATAAAGACATCGGATCGGATTGCCCGACAGATCGGGGCGATAGGAAAACGGAGAAGAAACGGCACCTTCGCGGATCAGTTCCTCCGCCCTTGGGAGGAGAGCGGAATCTGTCGCATGGCGACGGACAGCATCGAGCGGCACGCAATGCCAGAGAACCTCGCGACAGGAAAAATCGGTGGGAACCGTAATACCGGAAAGCACGGAGATAAGAGCGGAAAAAAGATTGACCCCGGCGGCACGGGTATAGTCCGAGCTCCTTCCCTGTCGCGGATTCAGTTCGAGAACATAGGTTCTGTCCCCTTCCGTCAGAAGATCGAAGTTTGCAATGCCGCGATATCCGACTCTCTCCAGCATGCGGATCAGTGCCATCGAAGTGCGGTCGAGAGGACGCGACAGGACCGCAGAGTAATTTCCCTGCGCCGTACCGCCGCGCTCCTCAAGAAGAATATCGCCGAGCACAGCGCGACGCGCCACGGCGTCCGTGTCACAGAATACCGTCAGGGTCGAGCGGCGCGTCGGGCGGATCAGGCGCTGAAGCACCAGTCTGCCGGGATAACCGGCGCCATAGATACGGTCGGCAATCCCTTTTGCCTCCTCCGCCGTCTTCGGAAACCAGACTTTTTTCATTCCGGAGAACGGATGGCGCCAATAGGCGGAGCTGTCTGCGGGCTTGAGTACCGCGGGATACGGGATCGCACGCGAAAAATCCGAAAGAGCACGATCCCCCTGTTTTGAAAACACTTTTGTCTCCGGGTGCGGGATTCCGAATCTGTCAAGGAGACAGGAAAAAGACGCCTTCTCCGAAACTTCCCGGTAGAGTGAAAGATCCGGGATCAGAAACCGATAGGCGTCATCAAGATATTCACTTGCATTTTCGAGAAATTCCGTATACCAGTCGGCGCACGGAATCAGAACCGGGAGCCGCCCATCGGCAAGAAGAGGACGGGCAAATGCGCGAAGCGTAGCGACCCCCGCATCAATACGGGCGAGTGCTGGCTCAATGTGCGGGCGGACAATGTGCGAGTAACGGGTAATGCCGACGGAGTATCTTCCGAAAGCGTCGGAGGGGATGCCGTATGCCTCATGAAGAGCGACGGCGACGGAATAGGCGTTCAGATCCAGTCCGAGAAGAACGGGAGCAACCCTTGTCATATGACCTCTCTTCCGTCTTTATTCCCCGCCGAGCGCGCCGCAAAACGAAAATCCGGGAAAGCCGCGTTGCCGCAATGCCTCATAGACAGCGATCGCAACGGAATTCGAGAGATTCAGGCATCTCACATCAGGAAGCATCGGGATCCGCACGCACCTTTCGCGATGGGCTTCCAAAAGCTCCTCGGGGAGTCCTACCGACTCTCTTCCAAACATCAGAAACACCCGCTCGGGATAGACAATGTCGGTATAGCAATGCGTTCCCTTGGCACTGAAATAATAAATCTCAGCGTCGGGATTCTTTTCCGCAAAATCCTCTGCGTCATCGTAATAAGTGACATCGAGTTTATCCCAATAATCCAGTCCCGCGCGCTTCAGCGTGCGGTCGGAAATCTCAAAGCCGATCGGACGGATGATATGGAGCGCGGCTCCGGTCACGGCGGCGGTACGCGAGATGTTCCCCGTATTCTGCGGAATCTCGGGAGAATAAAGAACGATATTGATATTTTTCACTGTCAGTGTATCCCTTTTTCTCTTGTGTTATGTATTTCATTGTACCGAAAAAAAGCGAAAAGTCAAGAGACGGGAACAAAATTCCGCGGAAAACGAAAATTTTTACATTTTATACTATTTTTTTTCGCCCGGGTATGCTATACTCTATCTGTATAATTATTTTTTCTGCAAGAACCGGCGGGTTTTCGCCGGGCATTTATGGGAGACACTATGGGACTGTTCAAAACTTACAGCGAAAAGCAGATTAAGCGTCTGACACCGACCGTCGACGCGATTGAAGCGCTCGCACCGACCTTTCATGCTATGCGTGACGAGGAGCTGCGTGCCTATACCGACCGTCTGAAGGCGGAGCTTGCGGACGGAAAAACGCTTGACGATATTCTTCCCGAGGCATTTGCCCTCGTGCGGGAGGCAGACGAGCGCGTGCTCGGAAAACGCCCCTTCCGCGTTCAGCTGATGGGCGGTATTCTCCTTCATCAGGGGCGTATCGCGGAAATGAAAACGGGCGAAGGTAAAACGCTTGTCGCCACCCTTCCCGCCTACCTCAACGCACTGACCGGTAAGGGCGTCCACATCATCACGGTCAACGACTACCTCGCAAAGCGCGACAGCGAGGAAATGGGCAAGGTCTACGGCTTCCTCGGTCTTACGACGGGGCTTGTCGTCCACGGACAGACCGGAGACGAAAAGCGGGCGGCTTACCGCGCCGACATCACCTACGGTACCAACAACGAATACGGCTTCGACTATCTGCGTGACAATATGGTCGTGTATAAGGAGCGCATGGTACAGCGCGGTCACGCCTTTGCCATTGTGGACGAGGTCGATTCCATTCTCATTGATGAGGCGCGCACCCCGCTGATTATCTCGGGGGAAGGAGCGAAGTCCACCGATCTTTACAGCAAGGCGGACAAATTCGTCCGCACGCTCTCGCGTCATGTTATCAAAGAGCTGGACTCCAAATCGGATACCGATGCGTACGAAGAAGATTATATCGTGGACGAGAAGGCGCGCACTGCTGTCCTGACCGGTCACGGTATCGCGAAGGCGGAGAAATTCTTCGGTCTTCAGAACCTCTCCGATCCGGAAAATGCCACGCTCTACCACAACATCAATACCGCCATCAAAGCGCACGGTGTCATGAAGCGCGATGTCGACTATATCGTCAAGGACGATGCCGTCATCATCGTCGACGCCTTTACCGGTCGTCTGATGCCGGGCAGGCGCTATAACGACGGTCTGCATCAGGCACTCGAAGCCAAGGAGAATGTCAAGATTCAGAAAGAGTCGAAGACGCTCGCGACCATCACCTTTCAGAACTATTTCCGCATGTATGGAAAGCTCTCGGGTATGACGGGTACCGCACTGACCGAGCAGGACGAGTTCCGCGAAATTTACGCGCTTGATGTCGTCGAGGTGCCGACCAACAAGCCGATGATCCGTATCGACCGTAACGACGCGGTTTATCGCACCCGCCGCGGAAAACTCGCGGCGATCGTCCGTCAGATCAAAGAATGTCATGCAAAGGGACAGCCCGTCCTTGTCGGCACGGTCTCGATCGACCGGTCGGAAGAGCTCTCCGCCCTTCTGAAACGCGAGGGCATCGCGCACAATGTCCTGAACGCGAAGCAGCATGAAAAAGAAGCCGAGATCGTCGCACAGGCAGGCAGATTCGGCGCCGTCACCATCTCCACCAACATGGCGGGACGCGGTACCGATATCATGCTCGGCGGCAACCCGGAATATATGGCAAAATCGGAGCTTCGGAAAGCGGGATTCGATGACGATGTGATCGCCCTCGCGACCGGCACCTCCGAGACGGAAGACGAAGAAGTTCTCCGTGCGCGCGCCCTCTACCATGAGTCCTATGAAAAACACAAAGAAGCCATTCGCCCCGAGGCAGGCAAGGTCCGCGAGGCGGGCGGTCTTTACATTCTCGGTACCGAGCGGCACGAGAGCCGACGGATCGACAACCAGCTCCGCGGACGAAGCGGCAGACAGGGTGACCCCGGTGAATCCCGTTTCTTCCTTTCCCTCGAGGACGATCTTCTGCGCCTCTTCGGCTCCGATCGTCTGATGGGCATCACCGGGAAGCTCGGGCTTGACGACGACACGCCGATCGACGCCAGAATTCTCTCCGGTTCGATCGAGCGGGCACAGAAACGGATCGAAGCCATGAACTTCTCCCGCCGTAAGAATGTCCTGACCTACGACGATGTCATGAACCAGCAGAGAAATGTCATCTATGCACAGCGCGGCGAGGTACTGAACAGCGATAACATCCAGGCAAAGATCGAGACCATGATCGAAGCCTCGGTCAATGAGACCTTCGACTTCTGCTTCGGCGTGGACGACAGATCCGCATGGAAGTTCGACGAATTCCGCAATCACTACATGGGACTTCTGACCGACTCCCATGACCTTCGCTACACCAAAGAAGAAGTCGAGGCGCTTGACAAGGAGGCGCTCCGCACCGAACTTCTCGACCGTGCCCTTTCGATTTATCACGGAAAAGACGCGCTCTTCGCTACCGTCGAGGGCATGAAGCCCGACGCCATGCGGGAGATCGAAAAGGTCATTCTGCTCGAGAATGTCGACCGCAAGTGGATGGATCACCTCGATGCCATGGAAGACCTGAAGGAATATATCGGTCTGAACGCCTACGCACAGCGCGACCCCGTCGCGATGTACCGGATTCAGGGCGCTGATCTCTTTGATCAGATGGTCGACGACATCAAGGAAGACACCGTGCGCAAGATTCTCTCGGTGGTTCCCCGTGTTCAGAAGGTAGAGCGTGTCCAGGTGGCAAAACCTCTGACCGAGGGCTTCGCCGGCGGAAAAGGTTCTATTGTCAGAAAACCCGCCGTCTCGAAAAAAGTCGGACGCAACGATCCCTGCCCCTGCGGCAGCGGAAAGAAGTATAAAAAATGCTGCGGTATGAATCAGAATACCGGCGACTGATCCCGGACTGCCGGGAAAAACAGCGGAAAGGAGCGCTATGGGATTCGGCACCTTGTTTATCGGATATTTCTTTCTCCTGAATATCTCGTATTTCAATTATACCGATCTGCTCGCCGCCGCTATCATGGCGATGGGACTTTACCGTCTCGGGCAGATCAACCGACCTTTCCGCTTCGCCCTGTTCGCCGATCTCGCCCTTCTGCTCATCGGCGCGGGTGAGCTTGTCTCGGTGATGATCCCGATTTTCTCCCCTGCGGCGGATCTCTCGGCGTTTACTCTACCGCTCGGCGTTGCCCGTTATCTCATCCTTGCCGTATATCACCTGTTTTTGCTTCTCGGGATCAAAGCGGTTGCCGAAGAGGTGGGACTTACCAAACTGGCGACGCGGGCACAGGCGCTCCTCGTACTCCCGCTTCTCTCCTACCTTGCCTCGGCACTCTTCGACATTCCCGACATTTTCCCGACCGCTGCGGCAAAAGAAACGGCGATCATCGCCTTCGCCATTCTCCTTCTGACACTGCTCTCCTGCGTCCTCGTTCTTGTGACGGTCTACCGTTGCTATGCGAAAATCTGCATGCCGGAAGATCTCGATATGCCCGAGAAGCCCTCCCGCTTCGCCTTCGTCAACCGCATGCGAGAGCGGCGGGACGCGCGGGAAGCGGAACGGGTACAAGAGCGTGCCGACTATCTTCGCGAAAAGATGAATTCCAAAAGAAAGAAAAAGAAAAAATGATTGCAAATTCCGAATCGCAACCCCGCGGGAGGTTCCTTCCCGTTCTCTGTCTGATTTTTCTTTTCCTGCCGAACATTCATGTGATCGACTTTCTGCCCGACTTTATTGCTTGCTTTTTGCTTGCAAAATATTTTTCCCGTGCGGCAGACATCTCTCCGTATTTCAATGAGGCGGTCGCCTCTCTGAAGCGGCTCGGATGGGTCAATCTCGCACGGATCCCGGCACTTTTCCTCGTGATTTCCGTGCGGGCACAGAATCGAGCGGACTACGATATCATCGTTCTGCTTTCCCTTGTGTTCGCCGTCGGCGAGCTTCTTCTCTCCTTACAAGCCGCACATTACCTCTTTGAAGCCTTCTTTTATCTCGGAGAGCGGACGACGCACCCGGCGTTTATCAAGCCCTTCCCTTATACGAAAGAGGGCACCCGCCGCATTGAGCCGGAGGCGCTGCGCAGCACGACGGCGCTCTTCCTGATCGTCAAAGCACTTGCGTCGACAGCTCCCGAATTTCTCCGCCTGTCCACAGCAAAGAGTGACCCGGGCGGAAGCACACTCTATGTAAGCGGCACGATCTATTATCCGATGATTCTGACCTTCGCATTCCTGCTTGCTACGGTGGTGGGCGCCATCTGGCTCGCCAGAGCGCTTGCCTATCGCCGCGCGATTCTCGAGGACGGCGGACTCGACGCCGCACTCGCCGAGATGATCCCCTCGGGAGAGCTTCCCGTGCTCGAAAACAAGCAGAAACTGCGTGCCCTTTTGACAGCGCTCACGGTGCTGATCGTCGCGTCCTTCTTCACCGTCGATCTCACCTTTGACAATGTCGGAGGTGTCAACATTCTGCCACAGTTTCTCTTCGCCGCTATTGTATGCTTCGGCATTGTGCGGCTGCGCCCCTTTGCGGAAGGAACAAAACCGGCACTGATCTCCGGTGCGGCTTACGGTCTTCTCTCCCTCATCACCACAACGCTGACCATTCTTTTCGTCGACCGTTACGGCTATGATGCGCTTCTCCGCTCTGTCGAGGCAAGATCCGCCTATCTGCCGATCAAGATCTTCGCCGCGCTGGAATTTGCCGCGCTTGCCGTCTTTCTCTTCTTCTTTCTCAGAGTACAGAACAGCCTCGTTCTGCGTGAAACCGGCGTATCGCCCAACAGTCCGCGCTACGACCGCACCGAGATCGGATATCACAGAATGTTAAAGCGAAGAAATGTCTTTCTTTTTGTTGCGGGACTTCTGATGGGGGCTTCCAAATGTGCAGAGGCTTTCTTCCTCGGAACAGTAAAAACCGTGACCATCCACGATATCGGCGGACTGGAAAAAACGATGGTTGTCCCCGTTCTCGAATGGTTCCCCGTCGTGGTGGTCGCGGCGGCGGTTATTTACATCTTCGCCTCTTTCTATGTATACGGCGGACTGAAAGAGGAGCTTCGCCTGAAGCTCTCCGAAGAGCCGATCGCAAAAGACGAATAATCCTTCCACCCGCATCGTCGAAAAACAAAGAACAGGCACGGAAAATTTCCGTGCCTGTTCTTTGTTTTTCGGGAATTATTTGTTTTCGTCTTTCTTTTCTTCGTAGACTGTGCCGAACATGGTTTCTTCTTCGGTCAGACCGTCGGTCTCGACTTCCTTCTTCACCTTCACATCAGAGGGCTTCAGGAGGAGGTTCACGATGATACCGAGGATCAGTGCGCAGGCGATGCTCGAGATGGTGACCGGTCCGATCTTCAGCTCAAGTCCGCCGAGACCGGTGACGAGGATCGCGGCGACGATGAAAAGGTTCTTCGAATCGTCAAGGTCAACATTCTTGAACATGCGGAGACCGGAGACTGCGATGAAACCGTAGAGCGCGATGCAGATACCGCCGACGACACAAGCGGGAATGCTTTCGATGAAGAGCATGACCGGGTAGATGAAGGCGAGGACGACACACATGATCGCCGTCGTCATGATCGTGAAGACAGAGGCGTTACCGGTGATGGCGACGCAACCGATCGACTCACCGTAGGTGGTGTTCGGGCAACCGCCGAAGAAAGCGCCCACCATGGAACCTACGCCGTCGCTGAGCAGGGTGCGGGACAAGCCGGGATTTTCAAGCAGGTCTTGTCCGATGATGGAGGAGAGGTTTTTGTGATCGGCGATATGTTCTGCAAAGACTACGAAGGCAAC
>CALAFS010000219.1 GCA_937892405.1 uncultured Clostridia bacterium | reverse complement strand
TTTGCTCATAATACTCCTTTTACTTTCCGCTTATCAACAAAAAAATCCCCGGGTTCATACGACTCCCGAGGCAAAGACATACTCATCTCTCAGGAATTGGCACCTTACAGTTTCTGTAGGTTGCCGGGCTTCACAGGGCCAGTCCCTCCGCCACTCTTGATAAGCATATTGAATTTTCGTCTAACAGTATAACATACCTTTTACGAAAATGCAAGAGGTTTTCGCAAAAAAAGTCGCGGCGGCGAAAAAATTTCGTTTTTCCGTCGCCGCGACGATGTTTTCATTATTATTTCAGGACGAAATGCACCGGCATGCCGTCCTTATATTCGGGGGTAACCTCCCCGCGAATCAGGGGAGCGAGGTAGCGAAGGCAGGCGTCGGTGACGCCGTTCCCCTCTGCGTTGAGAAAGTCATCCGGGAGGGTACGCACGGCGTTCGCCACACCGGCGACGCGCTCCGAGGTGATCTCGGTACGGTACGGCTCATCCGAGAGGCGGTCGAAACACATGATGACGCCGCTCTCCCCACGCAGGGCGGCATCCACGGCGGCGGCGCCGATCGAGAGCGACTCCTCAATGTCGGTGCGCGAGGCGAGGTGGGCGGCACAGCGCTGCGGCAGGTTCAGCTCCACCGAGCGCACCTTACAGCCGATCTCCTCCCGCACAATATGCTCGAGCACCTTCCCCGCGCCGGCGAGATACTGGTGCCCGAAGGCATCCTTCGCGCCCGACTGTGCACTCGCGCCGACATAGGTACCGTCGGCATAGCGAGCGCCCTCCGAGATCGCGACGACGACATTCGGGTGCTTTTCAAACGCGGCATTCACCGAACGGACGAACGCATCCTTATCGAAGGGGCGCTCGGGAAAATACAGAAGGTCGGGTGCGCGTCCGCCCGAAAGCCCGGGAAGTGCGGCGGCGGCGGTCAGCCAGCCCGCGTCCCGTCCCATAATCTCGACGATCGTCACCGCACGCACGGTATAGACGGCGGTGTCCGAAAGAATCTCACGCATGGTGGCGGCGATATACTTTGCCGCGGAGCCGAAGCCCGGCGTATGGTCGGTGCCGGCAAGATCGTTGTCGATGGTCTTCGGCACGCCGACGACGGTGAGAGGATAACTGACAGTCGCGGCGTAGGCGGAAAGCTTCGCCACCGTGTCCATCGAGTCGTTCCCTCCGATGTAAAAGAAGAAATGAATGTCGTACTTTTCAAAAATCTCAAAAAGACGGCGGTAGGTCGCCTCATCCTCTGCCGCGGGCTTGAGCTTCTTGCGGCAGGAGCCGAGCGCCGCGGCGGGCGTCAGGGCGAGAGTATCAAGGTCCGCATCGTCTCTGAAAATTCCGAGCAGATCGACCATATCTTCCGAAAGAAAGCCTTCAATGCCGTGGCGCATGCCGTAGAGGGTGCCGAGTTTTCCTTCGTCCCGCGCCCGGGCGGCGCCGCGAATGACACCGGCGAGGGTCGCATTGATCGCCGAGGTGGGACCGCCGGACTGACCGACGACGGCGTTGTTTTTCATCTGATTCATATACTTCTCCGTATTCTGATACTTTTAACTTATATAGTATAACACAGATCGGGAGAAGTTGCAATCGGTTTTTGAAAAAACGGTCGGAAAATGCCGAAAAATCAAAAAAAGAAAATAAGGCGCCTCCGTGAGAGTGTCGGACTTTGACACTCTCACAAAGACACCTTATTTTATCATACGGTCAGAGTAATGAAAGATCAAGGAGCAAAATCGCCGCGGCAAAGTATTTTTCGCGGTCAAAGCCGAAATCGTAAAAGTAGGCGTGTTCCGCGAGATCGAGCGCGAGGCGCGGCAGAGCCGTCATGCAAAAGTCGGGCGGCGCCACGATCTCAAAGCGGGCGTCTCCCCGCCTGTCGGGAAAGACGCAGAGAAAGCCGTCGCGTGCCCCGCGCGCTTTCTCAAACAGCGCATAACGAAAGGCGGCATCGGAGGAATACCGGCGAAGGGCGGTCGGCGCCTTCCCCTGCTTTTCCGAAAAGGAGGAAAAGAAAATGTCGTGAAGGAGAATTTCCCCGGCGAGAGGAAGCATCTCCCGTTCCGCTCCGCGCAGACGCGCCGTGAGAATCTCCCGTGTGTCAAGCGACTCCCTGCCCGGAAAGCTCTTTTTCAGAGCGGAGAGACGGGCGGCAAGGTGCCTCCGATAGGCGACATGTTCCCTGACGGCGATTTCCGAGAAAAACGGCAGATACGGCTCTTTCATAGCGACACCTCCTGACGGTTCTTTTCCCAGTCTATGACATGCGGGGGTGCGCCGTGATTTTATGCCATGAGTTCCTTTTCGGAAAAGGTATAATTCTTTCCGCAGAAGCGGCAGACGGCGGTCAGCTCGCGCGGCTTCCCTTCCGCCTCCTGTTCGTCAAGGAGCTTTTTCACTTCCTCTTTTCCGAGGGAGCGGATCTTCGCCTTCATGCGGTCGGCGGAACAGTCGCAACGGTAGGACACTTCGAGCGTGTCGAAGGGATCATAGGGAATGTCGCGCATCGCGATGTCCGCGATCTCGGAGAGCGTCTTCCCGTCGCGGAAATAGTGGGAAATCGCCTGAAGATCGTTTGCATTGCGCTCGAGTTTTGCCACCGTCTCCTCATCGGGATAGGGCATGAGCTGAATGAGCACACCTCCGGCGGCAAGGCAGGAGCCGTCCCCGGAAATCAGGACGCCGAGCGAAAGGACGGTCGGAATCTGCTCACTCACGGCAAAATAGGTCGCGAGATCCTCCGCGATCTCTCCGCTCGTGATGGCGGTCGTGCCGGTCTGCGGTTCTCCGCCCGGGTGACCCCTGCCGACGAAGAGCGTCCCCGCCCCGACGGCGGCGCCGACATCGAGTTTCCCGTTCGGCTTGCGTGCGGGGTCTGCCTTCGGATTCTCGATATAGCCTTTGACATTGCCGAAATAATCAGCGACAGCGAGAAGATGGCCCGCAGGACCGTCCCCCATAAAGCCGATGGTCAGCGTATCCCCCTCCTCGGGGAGCATGGTGCCGATCATGGACGCCGCGCTGATCAGACGCCCGAGCGCCGCAGAGGCGGTCGGTGCCGTGTGATGGGTGGCGATCATGTCGTTTACCAGTTTCTTTGAATCAATGACAAGAATTCTCGCGGAACCGTCACGGGTCATGCCCCGCAGAATACGGCTCTCTTCGTTTTTATTATCCATGGGATGCTCCTTCCGATCTTTAAGTTTATCCTTTGTCCCGCTCTTCTTCGGGCACAGGCTTTTTACAGCGGGCGGCGATGAAAATCCGATCGCTCTCGTCCGTCGCAGGGGTGAAATCAAAATCCGATACCGCCGCGAGAACCTCGAAGCCCGCCGTCTCCAGTGCACGGGTCAGTGCGCGCTCGGGGAACATGCGCTCTCTTTGCACATCTTCGTGACGGAGATAACGCCCGTCCTTCTGCCTCTCGAAAACGGTGATATAGAAATCGCAGAGGTGCGAGCGGGGGTTGTAGCGGTTCTCCCAGACGCAGAAATACTTTCCTTCCTCCATGGCATAGGTGTTCTCGGCGTAGACCGTCTCGAACTTATGCTTGCCGTTCACATCGAAGAGAAAGAGTCCGTCGGGGTTCAGATAGTTATGTACGAGGGCGAAGGTGCGCTCAAGCTCTCCGTGCTCCGAAAGGTGATTGATGCTGTCGAGAGAAGAAACGACGGCGTCCACCGTGCCGTAAAGCTCGAAGTCCGTCATGTCCTGAAGGAGCCAGAGAATCTCGCTGCCGAACCCTTCCTTTTCCGCCATGTCGCGAGCGCGTCCGAGCATCTCCACCGAGCCGTCGACGCCCGTCATATCATAACCGCGGCGTGCGAGTTCTCTTGTGATTCTCCCGGTGCCGCAGGCAAGATCAAGAACAAGCTCAGGTTTGTTTTTCAGCCATTTTGTAAAGTTTTGTTCGTAAAAATCGACAAAATCCGACGGGTTAATGTTTTGATTCACCCGGTCGTAAAAGGGAGCGATCAAATCGTAAATCATGAATTCTCCTTTCCGTCAAAGCGTGCGATCACCTCATCGGCACGCAGTCTGTCCACGGCGTATGCCTCTCTGAGAAGCTCGGGGGGGATAAAATCATCGTACTTATCGAAGACGGGACACTCCCCGTCGAAGACGAGCGTCGCGGTATCCAGTCCGTCGCGGGAAAGAATCCCGCGGATTCTCTCGGGGAGGGTCGTGCCGTCTCCCTTCGCCTTGAAGGTGATATAACAGCAACCGACGCTCTCGATGTCCGAGAGCCCGAGCTCGCCCGCGTACTTCTGAAGCAGGCGGCGCGCCGTGCGGAAAGAACGGGTGCCGAGCCACGGGAAGAGCACATAGCTCTGTCCGCCGAGAGGCACCACGAGGCGGGTGTCCATGTGCGCGATCTTCGCGACACGGCGGGCATGGGCAAGTCTTGCCGCGGCGTTCTCGCCGAGGAAAGGATAAACCTTCTCCCCTGCGAGAATCTCCCGCATTTTCAAAAGCAGTTTCGTATGGATTTCCCCACTGTCGCCGGGCCATGAGATCTCCATCTTCCCTTCCACTGCCTTGACGAAAATCAGCTTGCGGGAAAGGTCGGTCTCCGTGACCTCCCACACCCGCCCGGCAAGGGCGAAACGATCGCCGACGGGCGGGGGCGTAGTGATCGTGCCGATCTCCTCACTGTCGCGACGGACGGTGTAGTCCTCGCTGTCCTTGAAGACGGCATAAAACTTGAAGCTGTTCGTCAGCCGCTCTCCCGCGAGTCCGACGATCAGTCCGCGCGTCTCGGTCATCTCGAGGTAATCGTTATTCACCATGGAGACGAGAAGCTCGCGATAGGTCTCCTTCGGCAGTGCCGCGAGAGGCGGCAGGCTGAGCACCCGATCGGCGAGGGCGCGGGGGGAAAGCTCGCCCGAGGAGGCGAGAATCGACAGCGTCTGTTGAAAGGCGAGGGAGAGCGGCATACGCTTTACCCTCGGCGGTTCGATAAACCGCTCGGTAGCATAGAGATCGACAATCGCGATCCCGCGCAGAAGCTCCCACGGAATGATCTCGGGGAGAGGCGCATTCGGCAGAGGCATCTCCTCACGGTAGACCATCACCATCTCGGGCGGACTCCCCCGTCTGCCCGATCTGCCGAGCCGCTGAAGGAAGCCGGAGACCGTCGTCGGCGATCCCATCTGCGCGACACGCTCGAGCTTTCCGATGTCGATGCCGAGTTCCATCGTGACCGTGGCGCAGGTGACGGCACGGGTCACCGTCTCGTCCTTCATTTTTTCCTCCGCATCCTCGCGGAGAGAGGCGGAAAGGTTGCCGTGATGAATTAAGAAAATATCGTCTTCGCGCCTCGCCTTTGCGATCTGGCGGAGGGTGGCGGTGACATATTCGGTTTCTTCGCGGGAATTTGAGAAGACGAGCGCCTTCCGTCCCGCGACGGCGTCATAGAGGTACTCATATCCGGGATCGAGGCGGGCACGTCCGCCCTCCTCTTCCGTGGCGGAAGTCACAAGGCTCGCCTGCGACTCTCTCGCGTCCTGAATGTAGAAATGCTCCATACCGAGAATCCAGCGGAGGGGGCGTCTCGGCGGGGGCGGCGCAACGCACTCTCTTTCGTCCCCGGCGGAAAGCCATGCCGCCGCAAGGGAGAGATCGCCGATCGTCGCGGAAAGCCCGATCCGCCGCGGATGGCGCCCGATGGCGCGGGCGAGCCGTTCCATCTGACAGAGCACCTGCGCGCCGCGGTCACTGCCGATCAGGGCGTGGATCTCGTCGATCACCACATAGCGGAGATCTCCGAAGAGGCGGGAGAGATCGTTCGACCGGTTCATCAGCATGGATTCGAGAGATTCGGGCGTGATCTGTAAAATTCCCGAAGGATTTTTCAAAAGCTCGCTCTTTCTCGTCGCGCTGACATCGCCGTGCCAGCGGGTCAGGGGGACGCCCGATGCCTCGAGCACCTCCTCCATGCGAAGAAACTGGTCATTGATTAAGGATTTTAAGGGGGCGATATAGAGCACCGAGACGGAAGGTGCCTTCGGCGGTTTCTCCGACAGCTCGGTTAAGATCGGAAAGAACGCCGCCTCGGTCTTCCCCGACGCCGTCGACGAAGAGAGGAGGAGGTCGGAATCCGTCTCGAGAATCACATGCGCCGCCGAAAGCTGAATGTCGCGCAGCTCTGTCCAGTTATGTGCGTAGATATATTCTTTGATGTATGCCGGAAAGCGTGAAAAAATCCGATCCGCTTCGGTCACGGTGCTCCCTCCCCTCGGTTATCAGAATTCAAGATCAAAGAGGCTGATCTTTTGTTTTTTCTCTTTTTGCGAGCCGTCCGTACTTTCCGACTGCGGCTCATTTTCTGCGGGTTTCGACTCAAAATCCTTCATCACATCGTCAAAACGCAAACCTTTGTTGTCACGAATGATATTAAGAAGAGACAGATAGTCGCGGATCATCTCACGCGGCATCAAAAGTTCTTCCGCACCGGCACGGGATACAGAGATCTGTAAAAAGCGCTCGATCTCCTCGTCGGTGAGAGGAGAGGTCTCGGTCTCTTCCCTTTGCATATAGAGCTTCGTCAGGCGTCTGACCAGTGCGAGAAGTTCATTGTTCGAGAGGCGGCGCAGACGGATCACGGGCGAGGACAGATCGCGGTAACCGAGCCCCGCATAGCGGGAGTCAGCAAGGCGGCTGCGCAGCGCCTCATAGCTGAAAAGTCCGCGGCGCGTGTCTTCGAGAAACTGCGGTGTCCCGCCGAAAATCACGCCGAGAGACGCGGCGCGTCCCTGCATGGTATCGTTGAAGATCGCGAGGATTTTCTCGTAATTCGCCTCGCGGGAAATACGATTCGGAATCTTGTAGAGGTCGATACACTCGTCGATGAAGAGGATCAGACCCGCGTAGCCGAGCTTTGTCGAAAAGGCGGCAAACAGCTTGATAAAGTCATACCAGTTGTCGTCTCCGATGACCGTGCCGACCGAGAAGCCGAGCGCCGCCTTTGCCTCCGTGCGGGTAGCAAATTCACCGCGAAGCCAGCGAAGGCAGGCGGTCTTCTTCTCCGCATCGTCGGAAAGCGACGCGCTGTAATACGCGCCGAGCACGCGGGCGAAGTCAAAGCCGCCGACGCTCTCCTCCGACGCCGAAAGGGTGAGGATCACCCGCTTTTTCAGCTCTTTTTCAAACGCCTCGTCCTCCGGCAGAATCCCGTCGGCGACGATCTCGTTTTTCATCTTGATAAAGTGGCGGGAGAGGACGGAGGAAAGGGCGCCCCCTTCGGGCGATGTCTTGCTCGACAGGTGCATCATCAGCTCGCGATAGGTGGCGAGCCCCGCCCCGTTTCCGCCGGTAAGCCGCCGCTCGGGCGAGAGGTCGGCGTCCGCGGTCAGAAATCCGCGGTCGAGAGCGTACCCGCGCAGAAGCTGGATCAGAAAGCTCTTACCGCTTCCGTACCGTCCGATCAGAAAACGGCAGGCGGCGCCCCCTTCTCCGACCGTGTCGAGGTCGTCGAGAAGCGTCGCGATCTCCTCCTTCCGCCCGATGGCGATATAGGGCGCGCCCGTGCGCGGGACGACGCCCGCCGTCAGAGACGCGAGCAGTGTATTCAGAATCCGTTTCGGCACTTTGATGTTGTTTACTTCTTCAGCCATTCTTCGATATCCTCTCTGTAATCCTCAAGCGGCGTGGCACTCACGCCGTCAAACTCAAGTACAATGTCCCCGAAGTGCTCGGAGAACGCCTCGTTGATCTCATCGACCAATCCCTCGGGTAAAAGTCCCGATGCACGCACGGCGTCTTTTACCGCGGTGTCGTCCCCCTCGTACACGCCGCGGAGGAAGGCGCATGCCGCGGCGGAAAGCCCGTAGTGCGCGTCATCCGACGCGGGGGAGATTTCCCCGGTCGGTGCGGGTGCGGTTTCGGGCGGGGCTTCCCGCTCCGATTCCATGGCAGGCACTTCCCTCTCCGCGGGAGAGGCTGTGGTGGCGAAAAGTTCTTTTGCCTCCTCTTCGTCGACTAAGCGGAGGGTGGTATCCCACGAAGCGCGCTCGATCTCGTCGGCGCCGGTGAGC
>CALAFS010000218.1 GCA_937892405.1 uncultured Clostridia bacterium | reverse complement strand
TGTGCATGCGAAGGACTTTGCCCCCGCCGTGACGGACGGCTTTCTGACCCGGGGCGGCAGACGGATCCGCGGCACCGTGATCGGCGAGGGCATGATTCCGATCGCGCCCTGCCTCGGCGCATTGGTACACGCCGGCTATGACGGATATATCACCGTCGAATACGAGGGCACCGAGGACGCCCTCACCTCCATCGCCCGCGGAAAAGCCAACCTCGAAGCCCTTCTCGCACGGGTAAAAAACTGAAAATCAAGAAAAGGCGGTACGCGCGGAATTCCCGTGCGTACCGCTTTTTCTTTTTCGGATTTCGTCAATTTGCATAAAAATTCCACGCGATGTGGAACTTTTCTTCTTGTTTCCGCGCGGAAAAGATGTTACAATAGAAGCAGAAACGAATGCCGAAAGGGCGAAAAGGAAGCTATGAACGAGAAAACCTTCGGTAATTTCCTCTATGAGCTGAGGAAGAAGAACCACATCACCCAGCGACAGCTCGGGCACTTCATCGGCGTCGGACACCGCGTGATTTCCAAATGGGAGACGGGCATCTGCCTTCCCGATGCCGCGAATCTGCTCGCCCTCGCCCGCTTTTTCGGCGTGTCGACGGACGCGCTTCTCGAAGGGCATTTCATTCATACGGACAGCAGGGCTGCGGAGGCGCCCCTTTCCATTCTCACGGACACCGTTTTCGCAGAGCCGGAGGCAGAGACCGCCTCCGGGCGGCAAAGTCTCGTTCCGCCTCCCTCCGACACCGTGACGGGCGATTATCTCTGCTCCTGGTATGCGCAGCAGCTGATTGCGAAACGCCTCGGCTTGACGAAAAACCGCTACGCCGAACTGCGGGATGCGCTTACTGCAGGCATGTTGTTTGACGATTCCTCGGAATTTCACCCCCTGTCGCGTGAATATCGTAAGGGACTCATTTTTCTTGTCGACGACGGATGGGACGTTCCCTTCGGCACCCCTTCCGATCCGCCGAACTGGCGGCGCTTCGGCTCGCTTTTGCCCGACACGGAGAGGTTTGCCGCCCTTGGCAAAACAGAGGAATCCCGTCTCAGGGGACTTTCCGAGAAGATGAAAAAGCTCGGCTATGCCGGGGTCGGTCTTTGGATTGCCGCCGAGCGCGCGGGAGAAAGTCCCGAGAGCACCCGTCGGTTTTATGAAGAACATGCCCGCCGTCACAAAGCGGCGGATATCCGGTATTGGAAGGTCGATTGGGGCGATTACGAAAAGGACGCCGCTTACCGTCTGACCCTCACGCAGACGGCGCACGACATTGCCCCGGGGCTTCTTGTGGAGCATTGCGTGACCCAGCAGGCGGTCGATCAGGCAAACCGTTCTCCCGATATCAAAGAAACCCGTCACCGCCTTTTAGATAAGCTCGTGCCCTTTTCCGATGTGATACGCACTTATGACATCATGTATCCCTTCCGTGAGACGAGTACCCTCGGCAGAGCGCACGAAGTGTTTTCCGCGGCGCGTGAGAACGGGGAAGGGGAGCGGGGGCAGTGCCTTGTGTGTGCCGAATGGGCATATTTTGTCGCCGCCGCGCTCGGCTGTACCGTCGGCATCATGCAGGCGAACGATGAATGTCGCGCTCTTCTGCGCTTCCATCGTCTCTCGCCGCCCTTCGGTGCCTATGAGGCAGAGTATCTTTCCTCGGAAGAGGTGCTCACCGACAGTATTTATTTTGAGAAAAATACGGACAGAGGAATGAAGGTGGGAGGTCGTACCATTTCGGAGAGCGCTCCCGCCGTGATGGCGCGCGGCATTCCGCTCCCGGCGGTGGTTCCGTGCGGACCGTACACGCCTTTTGTCGCCGCATCGAAAAATCCGAAGAGCGGCGTGTATGCCGTTGCCACCTTCCGGAGGAACATTGACCCGAATGTCGAAATCATCGCTCCCGCAGATGTTTCCCTTGAGGTGGAGGGAGAATGCGTGACGCTCGGTGTTTTCGGCTTCTATCATACTCTGGCACTCATATTCCCGTCGGATATCAAGACGCCCGTCCGGGTGCTTGCACAGGATCTTTTGCTCGACGAACCGGACGATGTGACAACAAAAGTGGTCATTTTCGGTAATAAAATGATATTTGACGGCATAGATCTGAGATGCTGGGGTAAAAAATCAAGACTTTATTTTGATAATTCAAACCCCGCTTTGCTTTTGCGCATTGAGCCCGTCTGCGCGAAAAGTGAAAGAAGTCTGTCAGAAAAGGTATGATTTTCCTGACAAGAAACGCGAACCCAAAAAACGCGCCTGTAAGCCGATTTTTTGAAGCATTTTATAAAAAAGCGCCTGTCAGTAAAGGTATACATTTCCTGACAGGGAATAAATTTCATTTGTATTCCCCTCGCGCGGTGCGCGAGAGTTAAGAAAGGAAGAATTCCATGAAGAAAAAGCGAACCGTTCTGTCCCGCCTTCTTGCGGGCGCGCTTTGTGCGCTGATGATGCTCGGCACACTGCCACTTTCTCTCATTTCCTTCGCGGCGGAGAGTGTGACAGAACCTACCCCGCCCGATGAGCTTGCGGCGCTCTCCGATCACCGCGTCTCGTCCGAGACGGTGACCGACATTTACGGAAACCCCGTGCACTTGCATTGCTATGCTCGCTCGGACAAAACCTATACGGCGAGTGCTCAGGGAAAGAGAGGCTCTGTCGTGATCCTCTATGTCATGAACACGAATACCGAGCGTGTCGGCAAGTCGGGTGATGCCGACATTGTATCCTCCATGCTCGAGCGCGGGTATTATGTCGTCGTGCTCGACTATCGGGACAACGCCGTGACCTCTCCTGACCTCGACTGGAGCATTCAGGACATCCGCGGCAAGATCTGCGACGGTAAGATTACAACGCCGGGTAAGACGAAGGACGCTTCCCGCGGCGTCGCGCTCAATTATGTTGTTCCCGCGGGATACGACATCGCTTACAATGTTCCTTACTTCTCGTTCGATAAGCACGGCTCGGCGGGCACGCTCGAGCGGATCGTCGAGATCTGGAACAACGATTTCCGCTCGGTCAAGCGGGATCTGATCGTCAAATGGACGGACGAGGACGGAAATCGCAAGACCACGAAGGCGATTGATACGGGCTATGATGTCTGGTATGCCGACGCCGAAGGGAAAACCGTCGACGCCGCAAACGGTACATACACGAAGATCGGCAATACATGGGCAAGAAATATTTTCGACTGCGTAAAGCCGGACGGTACCTTCATCGATCTTGGGCTGTATGCGGATGTGATCTACCCGACGGGAAGCGTGGAAGATCTGCCGACGATGATTCTTTTCTCTTCCTCCGAGACTCGCGTGAACGGCTGGACCTCCGCGACAAGACCGCAGCTGACAGGCTTCCTTTTCTCGGGCTATGTCGGGGTCATCGCGGATTACGGCTATGTGCCGATGGCGCGGGACGATCACTATGGCTACTTCAGTGGCAATGACAGAAAGTATTGCGTCTCGGGCGATAACTATACCTACTCGCTCGGCGTGTATAACGGGATCAAGGCGGAGACCGCCCTCCTTCGCATGCTTCGCGCAATGGGGAAGGACGGCGTGACCATCGAGGGCTTCGGCGAGCTGAACCTCCCGATCGACGGTGCCCATATCGGCGTCTACGGCAACTCGAAAGCGGGCGTCTGCGCCCGCCTCGGTAACGCGCATCCCGAGCTTCTTGAGGAGATCCGCCATTTCAACGGACACAACGGCGAGACCCGCCTTGAGGCGCTCGAGAACCCCGACATTTACGGCTACAACGACCCCTTCGTCGCGGACAGTGCGACAAACGACGCGCGCATCGCCTATCCGGAAGAACAGCCCTATCTGACCTATGCGGACGGTGGTACGATCTCTTCGCAGGCGAACCTTGTTTATGCACAGTGCGGCGGCAGCTGGGAATCCATCACCGACGGCAACGCCCCGATCTTCGCGACAGGGACGCAGCTGGAAGACGGCAGCGGTTGCTCTTATATGTACTTCTACCGCCATGTCATCAATCAGGCGCGCACCTCGGATGTCCCCTTCTACGGACTCATTTCTCCCGAAGTCGGGCACAACTTCGGCTACGGGGAAGATAAGCACTACGGCATTGATACCTACTATGCATTCCATCGTTATGCAAAGTATTGGTTACAAAACGGCGCACCTTCCTGCGAAATCATTGATGTAGATTCGACAAACGACATCGGTATTGAGATGACGCGCGATCTCGATTATATCTATGAGATCGACGGGGACAGTGCCATTCGCCTGCAATTCATCGGGCAGATCGGCGCCGAGGAGATCGGCAAGGTCGAGATTTCCGATGCCACGACGGGCGAGCCCCTCACCGGCTCATGGACATCTTCTTTCGGCGGACAGCAATGGAAGTTCACGCCCTATGACATTAAGGAAAATACCTATTACCGCGTGCTCGTTCCGACGACGCTCACGGCGAAGAACGGACAGCACCTCGCAGAGGAGAAGAGCCTCCTCTTCCGTACCGCCCGTGGTGAGGGAGCGGACGCCGTGCGCACCGAGATTCGGGACGGCGTGACCTACTTCTATTTCGACGGGACGGACACCGCCGATTCCTACCGCACCGAGCTTCGCTTCACGGTGACGGAAAAGACGGCGAGAAATACCGTCATCGCAAAGGTTGCGACCCTCGCCGAGGGCGAGAGCGTAACCGATGATACGGTATGGGAGGAGGTCGGCTCCGTCGCCGTCGTCGGTGACGGCATTTATACGATTGATGTTACCGACACCGTGAAGACATATAGCGGTAACCTCGTCTTCTCCCTGTCGCAAAAGTATGCGGCGGGCACCCTCTCGGACGAAACCTACGGCTTTGACGGGAACACGAACCTCTCTTCTCTCGGCTTCGGCAAGATCAATGTGCTGACGGTTGCTTCGATCGACGCACCGGCCGATGAGGACGGAAAGATGCTCCGCGTCGACGGCTTCACCCGTTGCTCTTCGTGGATTGACCTCGACAACGAGCTGAACGGCAACTACACGACCAACCCGAACCAGTTTATCCGCATTGAGACCGGTATCTCGAAGACCAAACTCACCGCGGCAGATTACGGACGCACCTTCCGTATCACCTTCCGCGTCTACGATACGACCTCCCGTCTTCTCACCTTCCGCATGATGTACGAAAGCGGGAACGGCGCTTACGATTTCAACAGCCCGAGAAAGACCTATCGCACCGCGCCGGGTTGGAACACGATCGAGTACGAGTTCACCCTCGATAATCTCGATGCCTGCACGAAATACGACGGACGCTATCTCTGGATCTCCGCGGAAAACAAGAGTGTCATTTCGATCTCCGATAAGACGGCGATCTCGGCAAATCAGATGGCGAACTCCTCGAACAAGAAGTCCGATCTTTACGCGGGCAAAACAGGTCTTGCCTCCGGCTACGAGTGGTACGACAGTGCCCTCGCCGCCATGGCGGACGGCAAGGTGACGGTCAAGGACGCGAAGCCCTTCTATGTGGACGGCTTCACCTTTACGGAGCTTTCCACATCGGTGCTTCCCGAGGCGGGACGCCTCGTCACGCATCCGAAGTCGGAGAAGGTGCTTTCACCGACGGGCGCCGTCAGCATAGATTCCACCGATCCCGACGCGACGGCGGACGGCACGCTGACGGTCGGCGGAGGAAAGCAGGGAGAGGATAAGACCTCGAAGAAGACCTATCTGAAGCTCTCTCTCGCCGACTATACCGAAGGGGATGTTGCCTACTTCTCCTTCAAGGCAAGCGGCGCCGCGAATACAGTCTTCGTTTACGGTATCGCCGACATTTCGGCAGAAGGCTGGGATCCCGCGACCCTCACGGCTCGTACCGCCCCCGCGAATGATATCAAGACCTCGGGCGTCCTTCTGTCAGAGGTATGGAACGGCGCGCCGATTGCCACCCTTTCCGTGACCGATGGGCAGACCGCCACCGTCGACATCACCGACTATGCAAGAGAGCATAAGCGTGCGGGCGCCGAGACTCTGACCCTGATCCTCACGGCAAAGGCGATCGACGGGGCGAGCACGACGATGGATTTCGAGAATATTTCCACCCCCATGCTTGACAGCACCTACCGCGTCAAGATGGGATATGATAAAAACACCTCGGACGGTATCGCTACCGTGACAGAGAACGGGATAAAGAATTCCTACCTTTGGATCTCCTCCGCACACAAAAACGATGCTCCCCACCTGACGGGACTTTTCTCCGACAAGACACCGGAGAGTGCGCGTGATCATATGCTCTGGGACGAGAGCGATATCGGAAGAACCTTCCGTATCACCTTCCGCGCCAAGACCGACGGCGGAGAAAACAATACGATCACCGCGATTCACTACGGTATGATGAGCGCCGTGCATCGCTATGATGCCTCCACAAAATCGGAAAGCAGGACGCAGACCTGCGCCGAAGGCGTCACGGGCGATAACAAAGAGTACGGCTGGTATATGTACGCGCAGTCCGGGGATATGGCGGTCACCTCCGAATGGCAGACCTATACCTACACCTTCACCGTCGACCGCAACATGCTCGCAAAGCAGATGGTACGCTGGGCGAAGGCGAGCGACGGCACATGGGTGTCGACGAATACCACGATGGAGGCGATCTCCTATTTCGGAATCACCCCCGTAGCGACCGATTATACGACGGGCGCGAATGTCCTTTGTATCGACGATATCCGTACGACGGAAGTCGGCGGCGAGACCCTGATTACCCCGATCGCAAAAGCTACCCCGACGGTTGACCGCGTTCTTGACTTCAATGCCATCACGGGCAACTTTTATAACTATTGCCAGCAGAATGGGTATGCGAACAACGATACGGGCTTACATACGATCAAAGACGGTGTCACTCTCCCCGACGGCACGACTGGCAAGGTGTTCTCCTTCACCACGGGACAGTATAAGGCGACACCGAACCTGACGGGTATCTTCTCGGGCACCGCCGAGCAGACGGGTCCCACCGTGCATAAGCTCTGGACCGAAGACGACATCGGTAAGACCTTCCGCATCTCCTTCATGGTGATGGTGCCCGAGAGTGGGGAAAATGCCGTGACCTCTCTTGAGTACGGTCTGAAGAGCCGCACCAGCCGCGGTGTCGGCGGCACCTTCAACCTCGCAAACGATGAAACGAGAAGTCCCGATTCCGTCGGTTATTCCTTTGAATTCTATCAGTCCGAGACGGTCAGCCTGACCGCGGGGAAATGGACGGAGTGTTCGCTCACCTTCACGGTCACCGAGAGAATGCTTCCCCGCCATGTCGTCCGTAACAACGGAAACGACGAGGGAATGCAGGCGATCAGCTTCCTCGGCATCCGCCCCTTCACGGACGGTGCGAAAGATTCGTATGCCCTTGCAAACAACAGTACCATCTACATCGATAAGATCACGACGGAAGAGCTTCCCGTGACGGGCGACACGCTCGGCATGATCGACTTCGATCTCGAAGCCTACAACAGCGTTGCCAAGTGGGAAAAGTATGTCTCCCGCGGCGGCTTCCAGTGGAATTCTTCCGCGTCCGATTATGATGCGGTGCAGAGCCTTGTCACGGCAGAGGACGGCGCCGCCATGTGCCTGAAACCCTTCGCGAAGACCAATGTGGTTCGCTTCACGGGCATCTTCGGCACCGACCCGACGGCACAGACGCATTATAATGTCAATCACCTCTGGACGGAGGAGGATATCGGAAAGACCTTCCGCGTCTCCTTCCGCGCCAAGGCGGACAGGGAAGGCTCGATTTCCTTCGGTATGATGCGCGGCTATCGTGCTACCGATATGAGCTCGAGCGCCGCGGGGAATTCTCCGTATTACACCGAGGATACCCCCGATCCGATCGACTATTCCTTCAACTTCTACGGCACGGCAGGAAAGGGCACCTTTACCGAGGCGGATCGCTGGTACACCTTCACCTATGAGTTCACGGTAGACGCGAATATGCTGCCGAAGACCATCAAGCGCCGCGACGGCGGCACATGGGGTACGGGACCGAGTGCGATCTCCTATTTCGGAATTCTGCCGACCGGCTTCGATTTCACCGGTGTAAAACGCGGCGCGGCGAACGCCGAAGGACGCCCGACCGTCTATCTTGACGACATCACCGTCCGTGAGGTGACGGACTTTGCCGGATCGACGCTCGACACGAGCGCTTCTCTCGCCGTTTCCGGTGCGGGTACCTCGGGATCTTCGGGTGTTCTCGCGACGCCGAAGGCAGAGAGGGAGAATGTCCGCTACACTCTGCTTCCCTTCGCGACGGGGAAGAGCGATGCGCTGATCGACGCCTACCTTTCCTTTGCACTCTCCGGCAAGGCAGGGAAGATGAATCTCTATCTTCTGACGGGAGAGTTGCCCGAGAATCTCACATGGGAGACACTGAAGACGCGTCTGCTCTCTCCCATCCGCACCTTTGAGGGCGTCCGGGGGGTCAATACCGTCGATGTCACCGAGGCGATCCGCGATTCTCTCGGCAAGACGCTGACCTTCGTTCTCACGGTAGAGGACGAGAGTGAACCGCTCACCGTTACCACGCCGACCCTGACGGTCGGAGAAGAGGTTGTCACCCCCTTCGATCCCGCCGCTTTCCGTGTCAAAGCGAACATCACGCTTTCTTCGGATTTCCTGTATCATCTTTATATTCCGG
>CALAFS010000217.1 GCA_937892405.1 uncultured Clostridia bacterium | reverse complement strand
AGGTGCTGGCGCTTCTGCCCGTCCTTCAGGCGAACAACATGTCGATCGGTATTTCCTATGTATCGGCGATCGACTTCCTCCTTTATCAGATGGGTGGCAACATGTGGCGCTACACCGACAACGAGCAGTATGCCGGTGCGAGAATCGGTCTGAATACCGATATTGCCCTGACGGCGTTCGACTATGTGTGCCGTCTTTACAGTGACTACTCCTTCCCGGTCAACTACGACGGTGCGAACCGTTTCCGTACCGGTGAAATGCCCATCATCGTCGGCGACTATGCCGGTATCTACAACCAGCTGGTCGTTTACGCGACGGAAATCGACGGTCTGTGGGAATTCGGCTCTCTTCCCGGTTGGGTGAGAGACAACGGCGAATTCAACTATGACTCTCTCGCCGGTGTCGGCGCGACGGTCATGCTTCACGGCTGTCAGAACATGGTGGAGGCATGGCAGTTCATTCAGTGGGAGACGAGCGGTAAGGTGCAGGCGGATTACGGTAACCGCATGGTTGCCCTGATCGGTCCGTCCGCAAAGTACGAGTCCGCGAATGTCACCGCGCTGAACGACCTCTCCTGGACCGCCAAGGAAAAGACGGCGATCTCGGATCAGATGAAGCACCTCTCCTCCATTGTCAACTATCCCGGCTCCTACATCATCAGCCGTTACACGAAGTTCGCCTTCCTCGACACCGTCAACAACGGTGCGGACGCGGTGGACGCAATGAACGAATATATCGACGCCATCAACGCCGAGCTGAAGAGAAAACGCAAAGAGTTTGACCTTCCGACGCTCGACTCCGATGTGGACGAATCCGAGCTGCCGGGCGCGTAAGACCTGACGAGATTAACTATTAAGGAGAAAAACACATGTCACAGTCACAGACTAAGACAGAGAAGACCCGCCCGGTACAGCGCACCGAAATGTCGAAGTGGCAGTGGACCTGGAAAGAGATCAAGAGAAACAAGACCGCGTACTTCATGCTCGCACCCTTCTTTCTCCTCTTCATCATCTTCACCGTCCTGCCTGTTCTTCTTTCGATCCTTCTGAGCTTTACGGACTTCAATATGTTGCAGTTCCCGCACTGGATGGGAATCGACAACTATACGAGACTGTTTCTCGAGGACGAAATTTTCCTTCTTGCTTGCAAGAACACTCTGATTTTCGCGTGCATTACAGGCCCTGTGTCCTACCTCTTGTCGCTCTTGATCGCTTGGTTCATCAATGAGCTTCCGCCGAAGATCCGCGCGGTTGTTACGCTGGTCTTCTACGCACCTTCCATCTCCGGTCAGGTTTACCTGATCTGGAAAACGCTGTTCTCGTCCGACTCTTACGGTTGGGTGAACGCGACACTGACGGATCTCGGTATCATATCCTCCCCGATCCTTTGGTTTGAAAACGCCGATTATGTCATGCCTCTTTGTATCGTCGTCGCCCTCTGGACTTCGCTCGGTACGGCATTCCTGTCCTTCATCGCGGGCTTCCAGACGATCGACCGTTCCCTCTACGAGGCGGCGGCGGTCGACGGTGTCAAGAACCGCTGGCAGGAGCTTTGGTACATCACTCTGCCGACCATGAGACCGCAGATGATGTTCGGTGCCGTCC
This sequence comes from uncultured Clostridia bacterium, assembly GCA_937892405.1. Lineage (GTDB taxonomy): Bacteria > Bacillota > Clostridia > Oscillospirales > CAG-272 > UBA1740. The sequence continues at coordinate 20,314 of CALAFS010000217.1, read as the reverse complement.
TTGCCATTACGAACTCCTTCGGTTTCGGCGGTGTCGTTACCGCACTCTGCGGCTTCCCGTCGGTTGACTATGCGGCGCATACGATCATGCACCATCTCGATGACTATGGTGGTCAGCGATACGAGATCGGTTACGCATCGGCAATCGCCGTCATCCTCTTCATCATCATGTTCTCCTGTAACATCGTGATCAAGAAGGCGCTTTCAAAGGTAGGTGAGTAGTATGTCGAAAAAGTTAAGAACCCGCGGTCACCGCGTCGTACTCAACCGCTCCGCAGGGGGCGATACCGGCATTACCATCGTCCTCACCATCTTCGGACTCTTCATGTTTTTGCCGATGTATTATGTCGTGATTCAGGCACTCAAGCCGCTGGACGAACTTTTTATGTTCCCCCCGCGCTTCTATGTCATTCATCCGACATTTGAAAACTTCAAGGACCTGTTCACCCTGATGGGCGACTCGTGGGTGCCGTTCTCCCGCTACATATTCAACACGGTGTTCATCACCATCTGCGGTACGCTCGGCAACCTGATTTTCGCCTCCATGGCGGCGTACTCTCTTGCGAAGCTCCGCTTCCCGGGAAGAAACGCGATCTTCCAGATCATCGTCATGTCCCTGATGTTCCACTCCACCGTCAACCAGGTGACGCACTTCATCATTCTTTCCGCCTTCGGCTGGATTGATACCTACCTGTCGGTCATCGTACCTTCGATGGCGACGACCATGGGTCTTTACCTGATGAAGCAGTTCATGGAGACTTCCGTTCCGGATACCGTTCTGGAATCGGCGCGACTGGACGGCGCGAGTGAATTCCGCACCTATCTGACCATTGCCATGCCGATGGTAAAACCCGCGTGGCTGACCCTGATCATCGAGTGCTTCAAGAACCTGTGGAACTCCGGTGCTTCGATTTACATTCACTCGGAGGAACTCAAGACCTTCAACTACGCGATCGGTCAGATCATCTCCGGCGGTATCGCCCGTTCGGGCGCAGGCGCCGCCGCTACCGTTGTTATGATGCTCGTTCCCATTCTCGTCTTCGTTCTGAACCAGAGTCAGATCATCGAGACGATGGGTTCCTCGGGTATGAAAGATTAAAAGGAGGGAAGAGCTTTGAAAAAGAAGTGTATGCGCGTCGCGGTTTTCGTGCTGTTGTTTACCGTTCTGTTCGGGACGCTGACCTCCTCCGCTTTCAGTTCGTATGATACCTATACCTACTCCATCGACGGTGAGCCGATGCAGGCTCCCGCCGCCTATTCGGCGAGCCAGCTGATCGATTCTCCCGCCATGGGACTTCTGAGTGCCGAGGGTCTCCGTCAGGCGACGATCAAGACCGATGGCGACGGCAGACAGTATGTCGACGACGCGACCGCCGAGGGCGGAAAGCGGTATCTGAGCCCCGCCGACATCACGACCGATAAAGACGGCAATCAGTACATCAAGGCGAGCTACCGCCTCCTCGGCGCGTCGGACATCGTGACCGACGAAGAGGGAAGCGTGTATATCGCCGACACCGGCGGAAAGAGCGGCGATGTCGCTTATGCCGGACGAATCGTTGTCCTCAATAAGTATTATAAGGTCACAAAGGTGCTGACCGACTATGTCGATGAGAACGGCGTCTCCCAGGTCTTCAACGAGCCGGCTGGCGTCTATGTCACCGACCCCACGATCACCGCGGACGGTCAGAGCTACATCTATGTGTGCGATACGAAGAATTCCCGCATCGTGGTCTTTGACAGAGAATACAATTATGTCCGTACGATCGGCACGCCCTCGACGGCACTGCTGAGCGACTCGACTTTCCAGCCCTCCGCTGTCGCGGTCGATAAGTACGGCAGAATCTTCGTTCTGTCGAAGAACTGCGAGGACGGTGTCATCGTCCTGTCGGGTGAAGGAGACTTCACCGGATTCATCGGTGCGCAGAAGGTTGTTTACAGCGTCCTTCAGATCATTTGGCGTCACTTCCAGACGAAGGAACAGCTGGCACAGCAGGCACTGACCCTCCCCGCCGTCTATAACAACCTGACGGTCGATGCGGACGGCTTCGTCTATGTCACGAACAACAAGATCGACTCGGCAAAGCAGATTGCCGCGATCGAATCGAAGAACGCGGACTATTCTCCCGTCAAAAAGCTGAACTCCGCCGGTACCGAGATCATGAAACGAAACGGTTTCTTCGATCCGGGCGGAGAAGTCGCCGTCAGCACGGTGAGCGGAACGCCCTCCAGTATCATTGATGTTGCCATCGGACCGGAAGGTTCGTGGTCGCTTCTTGAGGAGAGTAAAGCCACCACACTGAAAAAGCGTTCGAGAATCTTCACCTACGACCAAAGCGGTAACCTCCTCTTCGCCTTCGGCGATAAGGGTGACCAGCTCGGAAACGGCGAAAACTACATCGGCTTCACCTATCAGGAGGTGGACGGTGTCACCTACATGCTCCTTCTCGATAAGTCCTCGGAGGACGACTTCAAGATTACGGTCTTCACCCCGACCGACTATTGCGACACCATTATGAAGGCGTTGCGCAATCAGAACGAGCATAACTATTCCGCTTCCATCACCTATTGGGAAGATGTTCTGAAGCGGAACAACAACTTCGACCTTGCATATATCGGTATCGGTAAGGCGCTCTTCAATCAGGGCAAGTACGAAGAGGCGCAGGAAATGCTCGCCAACGCGTACGAGACTACCTATTATTCCCGCGCTTTCTCCGAGATCCGTAAGGAGATCGTCGGACGGTGGCTTGTGCCTCTTCTGATTCTCATCATTGCACTGGTCGTCCTGCTTGTCAAATTCCTCGCGTGGGCGAAGAAGAAGAACAAGGCGGTTTCCCTCAAGGTAGGCAAGAAGACCTACGGGGAAGAGCTGCTCTACCTCTTCCATCTGAACCTTCACCCGTTCGACGGTTTCTGGGATCTGAAGCATGAGAAGCGCGGTTCGGTCCGCGCCGCGACGACGATTCTCGTCGCCACGATTCTCGCGTTCTTCTACCAGTCCATTGGGCGCGGCTATGTCTTCAACCCGAAGGGCGAATACAGCACGATCTTCGTACAGATCATCGCCGTGACGGTGCCTGTCCTTCTCTGGTGTGTCTCGAACTGGTGCCTGACGACCCTGTTCGACGGCGAAGGCTCCTTCAAGGACATTTACATCGCCACCTGCTACTCGCTCTCCCCGCTCCCCTTCATGCTGATTCTCTCCACGATCCTCTCGAATGTCCTGACGACCTCGGAAGGCTCGATTGTGAATCTGCTTGTTACAATCGCTTATATCTGGGTTGCCATGCTCCTCTTCTTCGGTATGCTTGTCACCCATGATTACTCTCTCGGAAAGAACTTCCTCATCACGATCTTCACGATCGTTGCGATGGCGGTCATCATGTTCGTTGCCATTCTGTTCTCCAGCTTGGTGATTAAGATGGTTACCTTCGTCATCTCCATCGTGACGGAAATCGGAAACCGCGTATAGCAAAGAAAGGAGGATATAACATGAAAACCAAGAGAATTATATCATTTGTCATGGCGTCTCTTCTGACCCTGACCTGCTTCTTTGCTATCCTTCCGATGAAGGCTTCCGCGGCGTATTCCGAAAGCACGGTAAGCTCGATGGTACTCCCGACGGACACCGTCAAAAAGATCGTCGAGGCGGCATACAAGTATGAGTATGAGACCGCGGAGGAGATGCTCGACTACGAGCTCTCGGAAGGGTATCTCGACTCTGTGGTCTACCGTGATGCCGACAACTCTCCGCTCTACACCCTGTATGTGAACCGTTATACCGGCGTCATCTACTATAAGAATGAGAAGACCGGTCAGATCCTGACGAGCAATCCGACGGACATCGGTGCGGTCACGAAAGGGAAGAACGACGAGAACAAGACGGCGATGCAGCTTTACAGCCAGCTGATTATCGCCTATACGGAAATCGCCACTTCCACCTCGCGTGAATACAACAGCACGCGTGACGCCGCCGTCCGTGCACAGATCTCGGTCAACGCGATCAAGAACGGTCTGCGTGTCAACTACATTCTCGGTAATACCGCGAGTCGCTATCTTCTTCCCGGTATGCTCAAGGCGGAAGCCTTTGAGGAAAAGATCCTCGTCCCGATGATCGAGCGATACGAAGAGCTGCTCGAGACCTATTGCAGAGATGCGTTCCCGGACGCCGACTTCACTTTCCTTGACGGCTATACGCTGTCGTCGGGAAAGGAGCTCGAGATCCGCACGAACGGATACATCGACACCGAGGCGGCACTTCAGGACTACCTGATGGATACGCAGAAGTATTACAGAAGCGTCCCGAACGGAAAAGCCGTTCAGACTCTCAACACCTCCCTGCGTGCCTTCGTCATCAAGTACGCGCTTCAGAATCCGCAGGTCTATATCGACCAGCTGAATGACGATAACCCGAGAAACGACAAGATCGCGCAGTCAATGCTCGACGACATGTACAAGAGATACCCGATCACCAAAGAGGGTGTCGCGGTCTATGTCTTCGACAGCACCGTCACCTCGGGTAACCGTGCGAACTTCGCGAAGACCATCTCGACCAACTGCCCCTCCTACACCTTCTCCGATATGTACGCGGACGAGCGCGAGGTCGGCTATGTTGCCGAGGTGGAGCAGAATGCGATCTTCCGCGTGGCTTTGGAGTATTCCTTTGCCGATGACGGATCGCTCCTTGTCCGCCTGCCGGCGAACTCCATCACCTACGATTCGACCCTTTACCACATGACTTCGATTTCCTCTCTTCCGTATTTCGGAGCAGGGGACATGGACGGGAAAGACGGCTACATCTTCTATCCCGACGGCAGCGGCACGATCGTCGACTTCTCCGACTTCTACAACAGTACGAAAAAATCCGCCCTCTCCCTGTCTTCCTCTGTATACGGTCAGGATTACGCTTACTCCAAGGTGAGCGGTCAGCACCGTGAGCAGATCACCCTTCCGGTCTTCGGAATGGTATCCGAAGGGAAGCGCGGTGCCTCCGTCACGACGACGGGCACCGAGGAGATGATCAACAACGGTTTCTTCGCGGTCATCGAGGACGGTATGTCCCTGACGAACCTCACCTTCCGCAGCGGCGGTTCGGAACACAAGTACGCGAGCGTGTTCCCCGAATTCATGCCGTATCCCGCGGACGAGTATGACCTTTCCGAGACCATTTCGGTCGGTGCGAAGGGGACCTACACGATGGTGGCAAAGACGCAGTACACCGGCTCCTATGTCACGCGGTACAAGATGCTGACGGACGATTCCGTCATCGCCGCGAGAGCACTCGCCGGCGACACTGCGACCTACTATCCCGCGACCTATGTCGGCATGGCGGCGTATTACAGAAACCTTCTGCGCGAGAGCGGCGTTCTTAGCGCCATCTCGACGGATACGGAGGATATTCCGCTCTATGTCGAGGTGTTCGGTGCGATGCAGATCCAGGATAAATTCCTGTCCTTCCCGATCACGAAGACCATCGCCCTGACCTCATTCAACGACGTCATTGCCATGTACGGAGAGCTCTCCGGCGCGGGCATCAAAAATGTCAACTTCAAACTGACCGGCTTCATGAACGGCGGTATGGAATATACCTACCCCGTGAAGCTCCACTGGGAGCGCGCGGTCGGCGGCGAGGACGGATTCAAGAACCTGATCAAGCAAGCGGCGACCACCTCGGCGACCGAAGGCTCGCACTTCGGTGTCTATCCCGATTTCGACTTCCAGTACATCAACGATACGGCGATCTTCGACGGCGTTTCTCTCGGGAAGCATGTTTCCCGCATGGTGGATAACCGCTATGCTTCGAAGCAGATTTACAACGCGATCGCCGGTGAGTTCGAGTCCTTCTTCAACATGGTCGTTACCCCCGACGCTCTTGACTCTCTCTATGAGAGCTTCGCCAAGAACTACGGGAAGTACGATACAAAGACTCTGTCGATCTCGACGCTCGGTTCCGATCTGAACTCCGACTTCAACGAGGACAGACTGGTGAACAGAGAAGAGGCGCGTGCCAAGATCGAGGCAGTGCTTGCCCGTATGAAGGACGAGGGCGGCTATGAGATCATGACGAGCGTCGGTAACTCGTACGCGCTGAAATATGCGAAGCACCTGACCGATGTCGCCACCGACTCGAGCCACTTCCGCTATTCTTCCTACGCGGTGCCTTTCCTCGGTATGATCCTGCACGGCTCGGTCAGCTACACCGGCACGCCCCTGAACTACTCGGGCAGCCCGGAGTACGATCTTCTCCGTGCGGTGGAGAGCGGCGCTTATCCGTCCTACATTCTCTGCTATGAGAACACCGCGCACCTGAAGGAAGACGAAGACCTCAATAAGTATTACGGCGTGGATTACGCCACTTGGTTTGAATCGGTCAAATCTACTTACACGATGCTGAACGAGAAGCTTGCCGATCTGCAGACCTTCTTCATCACCGATCACAGAACGCTGATTGCGGAGCGGATCATCGATGAAAAGGAGCAGAAAGAGAACCGCGCGACGCTCGAGAATGAGGCGATCACCGAGCTTGACCGTCAGATCGCCGAGGCGATTGACCGTGCGTTCGATGAGATGCGCGATGATCCCGCGAATGCGGGTCGCGGCATTCACCTGACGGTGGACCGCGATGCGACCCTCGCGATCCTCGCGACGCAGGTCGGACTTTCCGATGCGGCATCTCTCGGGGAAGCGTTTGTTGCCCGTGTCGATGCGGTTATCACGAAGTATACGGAAAAGTATGCGAACCATTCCGACAACCCCTACGAGCTGTCCTTCACGGTCGCGGAGTATGAGAGCGCCTACAAGTATTTGACCGATTCCGTCGCGACGGAGTCCTCCGACACTTATGAGTTCACCGATTTCACCTGCGACAACAACAATGTTATTATGGTTACCTATTCCGACGGAACAAAGACGGTTCACTTCCTTCTGAACTACAATGTCTATCCCGTGAATGTCAGACTTGCCGACGGAACGGTACACACACTTGCAAAATACGGATTCGAGAGAATCGGATAAGGAGGGAAAACCATGGAAAAACAGTTGAAAATTCCGAAGCGTCACGCTTCCCTGGAAAAGAGAAAAGCCCGCGCGGGTTATCTCTTTGTCGCTCCCTTCCTTGTTGGTGTTATTCTGATTTATCTTCCGATTCTGCTTGACTCCATCTGGTTCAGCTTCAATAACATCAACATTGATGTCGTCGGTGAAAACCGCGTGATCGTCCTGCTCCCGCAGGGATTCAAGTATTACACCGAGGCATTCACGACCGACCCGCAGTTCGTCACGAAACTGCTCTCCGGTATTCAGCAGCTTGTCTTTGAGGTTCCCGCGATCATTATTTTCTCCCTGTTCATCGCGGTTGTCCTCAATCAGAAGATGCTCGGCAGAGCGGCGTTCCGCGCCATCTTCTTCATTCCCGTTATCATTTCGACGGGTCTGATGGAGTCCATCAACGCGTCCGACCTGATGTCGGGCGCGGCGGAGGGCGGTATCGACGACGGTTCCGGTGGCGGTGGTGCATCGCAGATCATTTCCGCCCTTGATGTCGAGCTTCTCTTTGAGAACATGAAGGTCGGCGGCGACCTTGTCAAATATGTCGTCAGCCTGGTCAACAATGTGTACAACATTATCAACTATTCCGGCGTACAGATGCTGATCTTCCTCGCGGGACTTCAGTCGATCTCTCCCGCCATCTACGAGGCGAGTGAGATTGAGGGTGCGACGGCATGGGAGACCTTCTGGAAGATCACCTTCCCGATGATCTCGCCGATGATCCTTGTCAACACCGTGTATACCATCATTGACTCCTTCACGAAGAAGAGCAATGTGACAATGTCCTATATCTCCAGTATTTACAGCGGAAACGAATCCAAGGCGACAGCCATGTCGTGGATTTACTTCGTCGTTGTTATCCTGATTATTGCCATTGTTGCGGGTATCGCGTCCACATTCATCTTCTACCAGAGAAAGGATTAAGGAGGATTCACGATGGATACGAATACCGTAGTAACCAAAGAAACCAAGAACCGCATCCGCGTGGATTACGAAGGAAAGCTGACTTTTACAGACCGTCTGAAAAAGAAGCTGACAACCTCCAACACATGGAAAAAGGTCCTTCTGAACATCTTCCGCTTTGTCCTGATGCTCGGCGTCTCCTATGTCATTCTGTACCCTTTCTTTGCGAGAATCGCCGGCTCCTTCATGACAAAGGAAGATGTCGTCGACCCGACCGTCTCCCTGATCCCGAAGCACTTTACGCTTGAGATCTATCACTACCTGATCGTGGAGAACCATTATTTCCAGGCGCTCTTGAACACGACGCTCCTCTCTCTGCTTTGCGCCCTGATTCAGACCTTCATCGCCTGCCTGATCGGCTACGGACTTGCCAAGTTCAAGTTCAAAGGAAATAAGGCGGTTATGCTCGCCGTCATTCTGACGATGATTATCCCTCACAGAACACTGAAGCTCTCGCTTCTTCAGCACTTCGTGTTCTTCGACATCGGAAAGGTGCTCTCGTGGGATTATCCCGGTATCATTGAGCTGATTACCGGTAGCCCGCTTCACCTTGAAAACACCTATTGGCCTCTCGTGATCCTCTCGATCTGCGGGCTGGCATTCAAGAACGGTCTGTACATCTACATGATGCGTCAGTTCTTCAAGGGTGTTCCCGATGAGCTGGAGGAATCGGCGTATGTGGACGGCTCCGGCGTGTTCCGCACCTTCTTCCAGATCATTCTTCCGCTTTCGATCCCGATGATGATCACCATCTTCCTCTTCGCCTTCTCCTGGCAGTGGACGGATGAGTTCTACACGACTTTGTTCTTCATCGACGACCGGAACAAGATCTATCTGATGCCCGATGTTTACGCGGCTCCGCCCCCGTCGCTGGAAACCAACTACGGCGGACAGAGTCTCTACTACAGCGTCATCAGCAATACGGCAGGTATGATGATTATCGCGCCCCTTGTCATTGTGTACCTCTTCTGTCAGAGATACCTCGTACAGGGAATCGAAAGATCCGGACTTGTCGGATAAAAGAAAAAGGCACTTGCTTTTGCAAGTGCCTTTTTCCGTGGTATCCGCATAGGAATCGGGAGGAGCCAAGCCCACCGTCGCGCGCCTCTTCGTGGCATTTTCGTCAAAACGACCAAAAGATGGGATTGATTTTTGTACAATGCGTGTATTATGTTTAATATATGTGAAATTACACGGTAGATATGACAAATTGTAATATGTAAAACTATTGACAAACGGGTGCGGAATCGGTATAATAGGAACAACTTTTTCAAAAGATGTACGGTGAGGACGCGGGAAATGTCGCGGACGGGAAGAAAATACCGCCCGAAGGGAAGCCGAAGACGAAAATTCCGCCGCACGGCGGAATCGACGCGGCGCCGCACAGATACGAAAAGAGAAAAGAGGAAAGAACCATGAAAAAAGCAAAACGATTCCTGTCCGTCCTTGTCGCCTCCGTCCTTTTTGTCACCGCGGCGCTTACGCTGGTATCCTGCGGCTCGGACACGAAGCTCGGCTTCAAGGACGGCACCTTCAAAATCGGCGCGACGGGCCCTCTGACCGGTGACACTTCCGCCTACGGCATCTCGGTGCGCAACGGCGCGATCATCGCGATTGAAGAGATCAACGCGGCGGGAGGAATCGACGGGATTCTTTTCTCCTTCGATATGAAGGACGACATGTCCGAGGCGCAGAAAGCCGCGAACGGCTACTTTGCCCTCTATGAAGACGGCATGCAGGCGTCCATCGGTGCGGTTACCTCCGGCGCGTGCAAGAGCTTTGCCGATGTGGCACAGGCGGACGGCGTCTTCGCGCTGACTCCCTCTGCCTCGGCGGCAGAGGTCATCGCGGCGGGCGACTGTATCTTCCGTGTCTGCTTCGGCGATCCTCAGCAGGGAACCATCGCCGCGCACACCCTGACGAAGACCTATCAGAAGATCGGCGTCGTCTATGACAACAGCGACACCTATTCCGCGGGCATTTACGCGGCATTTGAGGAAGAGATGCAGGCGCTCGGCAAAACTTACGAGACGACTTCCTTTGAAAAGAACAGCAACACAAACTTCTCGGCGCAGATCACAAAGCTGAAGAGCGCCGGTTGCGATGTGATTTTCCTTCCTATTTATTATACGCAGGCAGGACTGATCGCAAAGGAAGCAGCAAAGCAGGGATACAATGTTCCGATCTTCGGTTGCGACGGACTCGATAACATCGAGAGCCAGCTTGACGACTCCGTCACCGCAGAGATCAGCTATTGCACCCCCTTCGATGTGAGAAGCACCGATCCCGCAGTCGAAAAGTTTGTCAAAGCCTATACCGACAAATTCGGCAAGGCGCCCGATCAGTTCGCCGCCGACGGCTATGATGCCGTTATGATTATTTACGAAGCCATGAAGGCGGCGGGTGTGAAGGATGTCGAGATTTCCGCCGCCGACCTCTCGGAAATTCTGAAAGCCACGCTCACGGGCGGCAGCTTCACCTATTCCGGCGTGACGGGAAAAAATATGAAATGGACAGCGGACGGCTCCTGCGAAAAAGATCCGCAGATCGTAAAAGTGGAACGCTGATCGCAAGGCACAGAGTGACTGACATCTTATGAATATATTGATTAACGGCTTATGCCTCGGCGGCGTGTACGCATTGATCGCGCTCGGGTATACGATGGTATACGGCATCGCGAAAATGCTGAACTTCGCCCACGGCGACATTATCATGGTCGGCGCCTACGCGCTCTTTTCGGGCATGGCGCTCACCGGCATGGTGATCCCCGCCTGTATTCTGGCGGCGGTGCTCTGCACCCTGCTCGGTATTCTGACTGAGCGGGTCGCCTACCGCCCCCTGCGCGGGGCATCTCCTCTCGCGGTGCTGATTACCGCCATCGGCGTCAGCTACCTGCTCGAGAGTATCGCACAACTGATTTACGGCACGGATTCCAAACCCGTCTCCATCGGCAACTTCGGCACGGTCAAGATCTTTTCCGCCGATGTCGCCGTCTCCTCGCTCCTGACCCTCGGACTTTGCCTTGTCATCATGGTGGGACTCACGCTCTTCGTCCGTAAGACGAAGCTCGGACGCGCCATGCTCGCCGTCTCGGAGGATCGCGGCGCCGCGGAGTTGATGGGAATCAATACGAACGCTATTATCTCTCTTACCTTTGCCATCGGCTCTCTGCTCGCCGCGTTCGCGGGAATCTTCTATCTGATGAAGATTCCGAGTATCACGCCGACCCTCGGCTCCATGCCGGGGATTAAGGCGTTTACCGCCGCGGTTATCGGGGGCATCGGCTCGATCCCCGGCGCGATGATCGGAGGTATCCTCCTCGGCGTGATCGAAGAGGTCTGCAACAGTATTCCCGCCGTCGCCTCGTATACGACCGCGATCGAGTTCGGAATTCTGATTCTTCTCCTGCTCGTCAAGCCGAACGGTCTGCTCGGTAAGCAGAGAAGGGAGAAGGTGTAACGATGAAGACCTTTCGCTTTTCTCTGAAAAAATACCGCAATTATCTGATTGTCGCCGCCGTGCTTCTTCTGTTTTTGGCGATTGATCTTTTCGGCGGACTCAGGCGCACGGACGCGAACCTTCTCTCGCAGATCGCGATCTCGGTGATTCTCGCCCTGTCGCTGAACCTTGTCGTCGGCTTCCTCGGGGAGCTGTCCCTCGGACATGCGGGCTTTATGTGTGTCGGCGCATATATCGGCGGTTATGCCGCCGTGGCGATGCACGGCGCGATCGGCTCGTCCGTCCTCGTCCTGCTCCTTTCCGCTCTTATCGGCGGTGTTGCCGCCGCCCTTGCGGGCTTTGTCATCGGCGTGCCGACTCTCAGACTGAAAGGGGACTACCTCGCGATCGTCACCCTCGCCTTCGGCGAGATCGTGCGCACCCTCTTCCGCAATCAGGCGGTCTTCGGCGGTGCGCTCGGGCTGGATACCTCCTCGATCCGCTTCGGAACAAAGCTCTATATCCCCGCGCTTCTTCTCGTCCTCTTCACCCTCTTCGTGGTGCAGAACCTCATGAGCTCAAAGCACGGCAGAGCCATCAAGGCGATCCGCGACAGCGAGATCGCCGCCCGCGCCTCAGGCATCGCCGTCACGAAGTATAAGCTGACGGTCTTTGTGATCGCCGCGTTCTTCGCCGGCGTCGCCGGTGTCGTGTATGCGCACCACACCTCGCCCGTGGATTACGGCTACTTTTCCTTCAATACCTCCATCGACATTCTCGTGATGGTCGTCCTCGGCGGTATGGGCAATCTCACCGGTACGATGATCTCCGCCGCCGCCCTGACCTTTATTGATGTCAAGCTCACGACGGCACTCTCTCTTGATGCCGCCGTCCGCAACCTTCTGTATGCCCTGATCCTGATTCTTCTCGTCGTGTGGAACAACGCACCCGCGCTTCGTCACGCGAGAGAAAAATACAGCCTCCGCACCCTCTTTGAAAAGCTCTCGAAGAAATTCTTCCCGAAAAAGGCGGAAGAGGACAGCGAGAGCGCCGCGTGGGACAAGATCCCGACGAAGATCCCGATGGACGCGATCCTGTCCGCCGATCTGCAACCCGATCGCGCCTTTACCCCCGATCCGCCCGAAAAGGAGGAGAAGCCATGAGTGATTTTCTTTTGGAAACCCGGGACCTCGGGATCTCCTTCGGCGGGCTGAAAGCCGTGCAGGGCGTCAACCTCACGGTGAAGAAGGGAGAGATCTACGGACTCATCGGACCGAACGGAGCGGGGAAGACCACCCTCTTCAACCTGCTCGCCGGGGTGTATCGCCCGACGACGGGACGCTTCTTTCTCGACGGCGAGGATCTCACCGGAAAAGGCTCGGCGGAGATCAACCGCCGCGGCATCGCCCGTACCTTTCAGAATATCCGCCTCTTTTCCAATATGTCGGTGCTCTCCAATGTCATGACCGGGCTCGGAAACCGTGCGGCGTGCACCGTTTTTGAGAGCATTTTCCGCCTCCCGCGGCACCGCCGCGCAGAAAAAGAGATCCACGATGAGGCGCGGGAGATCCTCGGCGTCTTCGGACTTGACGAAGAGCGCCATCTCCTCTCCTCGGGACTCCCGTACGGAAAACAGCGCAAGCTCGAGATCGCCCGCGCGATCGCGACGCACCCGAAGCTTTTGCTCCTCGATGAACCCGCCGCGGGTATGAACCCGCAGGAGACCGCCGAGCTTGTCGCGACGATCCGCGAGATTCGCGACCGCTTTGATCTCACCGTCCTGCTGATCGAACACGATATGAGCTTTGTCTCGGGACTCTGCGACCGTCTGACCGTTCTGAACTTCGGCGAAGTGCTCGCCGAGGGCGCGTGTGCGCAAGTCCTCCGCGACCCCGAAGTGATCCGTGCCTACCTCGGCACATGAAAGGAGAACCTATGGCATTACTTGAAGTATCCGACCTCAGCGTAAACTACGGACTCATCAGAGCCGTGAAGGGAATCTCCTTTCGCGTGGAGGAGGGGGAGATCGTCTCCCTCATCGGCGCGAACGGCGCCGGAAAAACCACCGTTATGCACGCGCTCGCCGGACTGATTCCGAAGGCGGGCGGGCGCGTGACGATGGGCGGGCGGGACATCACTGCGACCCCCGCACACACGCTTGTCTCTTACGGCATGGCACAGGTGCCCGAGGGGCGCCGTATCTTCGGAGAACTGACCGTGCTTGAAAATCTGAAGCTCGGCTACTACTCCGTGAAGGGGAGCCGCCGCGACCTCGAGGAAAAGCTCGGGGAGATGTACGCACACTTTCCGATCCTGAAGGAGAGACAAAAGCAGATCGCCGGCACGCTCTCGGGCGGAGAACAGCAGATGCTCGCCATGAGTCGTGCCCTGATGTCTTCGCCGAAGCTGTTGCTCCTCGACGAACCGAGCATGGGACTCTCCCCACTCTATGTCTCGGGCGTCTTCGATATGATCGGAGAGATCAACCGCCGGGGCACCACGATCCTGCTCGTCGAGCAGAACGCCAAAAAAGCGCTCTCGGTCTCTCACCGCGCCTATGTCCTCGAGACCGGCGAGGTCGTCAGAGAGGGGAGCGGGGAATCGCTTTTACAAGATGAAGCGGTCATGCACGCCTATCTCGGCGGCTAAACCTCCATTTATGAATCAAATCTTGCAAAAATATGCAGAGATTTCTTCATATTGAAAGACACTTTGATGAATAATCGAATAAAATGAATTTTTTCAAAAAAAATATTCATTTTGCTATTGACATTTGAGAATCATAGTGCTATAATACTAACCAAGTTAAACAAAGACGCGTTTTTCACACTTTGTATTGTTACTTTCATAAAATGAAGTAACTCTCCGAGGAAATCCCTCCGGTGAAGACGCTGTCGAAACATCCGAATATACACGGTGCTCCCGTCTGTATATAATTTTTTTAGGAGGAAACTTCAAAATGAGAAAGATCAGACTTCTTTCCCTCGTGATGGCGCTGTGCCTTGTCGCCGTGATGCTCGTGTCCTGCGGACCGAAGCGTCAGGAAATCGACCTGAACGACGCTATCGAACACGATGATTTTACTTCTGTCTATGATATGATCGGAAGCAAAGTCACCATCGACATGGTCACCGAAAATGAGGACGGCACCGCGTCCGTTACCGTCGAAGGTAAGACCTACACGCTCGGCATGGACTTCCTTTCCATGGCAATGGTGTATAACTGCACCGTTCCCAAAGACAATGAGAAGTACAAGACCGAAGAGGATGTCTACAATGAATGGTGGAAACTCTACATTCAGAGATGGAATCTTCTTGTCCCCGAGATCCCGCTGTACTCGAACCAGTACTTCGATCTCTACAATGCGAAGATCACGGGCTTTGTGACCACTCCCTACTGGGGTCCCGAAGACGCTATCGTCGCCGCGAGAGTCGATACCTCGAAGGGATCGAACTCGGTCATCCTCGGTTCTTCGACCGACCTTTCGGGTCTGTTCCGTAACTCCTCTTGGGGTAAATCCAGCCCCGGATCTGCCGACCTTGACATCGAGAACCTGACGACCGGTTACTCGACTGTCATGACGAACAAGGAAGGCACCTATATCTGGAACACCTCCGCTCTGAACGGCACGCCCGTGAAGACACTGAATGATGACGGTACTTTGACTTATACCATCAAGATCAAAGAAGGTATGAAGTTCAGCGACGGCTCCGTCATCACCGCGAAGAACTATATCATCGGCACACTGTCGAACTCCACGGCTGTCGCGGTTGCCGCCGGCGGCACCGGTAAAGCGGGTAACACTCTCGTCGGCTACGACACATTCAGCAAGTACACCGGCGAAGGGGATACCGTTTACTTCAAGGGTATCAAGCTCCTTGACGACTATACCTTCGCTGTGACGATCCTCGCCGATTACGCGAACTACTACTACTCCATCGCATACGCAGCCTTCTCTCCCGCTCCGATGAAGCTCTACGCCGACACGGCTGAGATCGTTGTGAACGCCGACAAGGAGTGCGGTCTCTCCGCGGCATACTACGCAACGGAGAAGAAGGACGGCAAGGATGTCTACACGGTTGCCGAGAAGATCAACGGCTATATGAGAGACACCAACGCGGCGAACATTCCGTTCTCCGGTCCGTATATCGTCTCGAACTGGGATTCCACCACTCTTACAGCTACCCTGAAGCTCAACCCCTACTACACGGGTGACGACGCCCGCGGCACCGCGGCGATCGAGACCATCTCGTATGTTAAGATTGTTGAGGACACGCAAACCGACCAGTTCAAGACGGGGCAGGTGGATATTCTTGCGGGTATCACCGGCGGCGACGCGACCAAGGCGGCACTGAAGATCGTTCAGGACGCTCCCGACAAGTTCGCTGAGACGCACTACGACAGAGCAGGCTACGGTAAGCTCGGCTTCCGTTGCGACTTCGGTCCCACAAGCTTTGCCTCCGTCCGTCAGGCGATCATGTACACCATCGACCGTAACGACTTCGCGCAGACCTTCACGGGCGGTTACGGCTCCGTGGTACACGGTCCGTATTACACTGGTTACTCGGCATACAAGGCGGTTGCCGATGACATCATTCTGAACAACTACACCTACTCGACTGATAAGGCGGTGGCGGCTCTCGTCGCCGACGGCTGGATCTACAACGAGAACGGTGAGGAGTTCAACCCCGAGAAGGACGAAGTTCGTTACAAGAAGCTCTCGGGCTACGAGCTCTCGAAGGATAACCTCGGCTTCAAGACTACCGATAACAAGTATGCGACCGTAAAGATCGACGGTAGCTACTATATGCCGCTTGCCATCAACTACTACGGCACGCAGCCGAACTCGGTTACCGATCAGCTGATCTCCGTTTGGTCTTCCAATACAACCATGCAGAAGGCGATCGGTATGTATATCGTCTACACTTCGACCGGCTTCAACGAAGGTCTGTACGGCGAGCTCTATCGTATGGAGTCTTACGGCTACGACGGAACGCCGAAGGTCAATGCCATCAACTTCGCGACCGGCTTCACGAGCGCGGCGTATGACTTCTCATTCAACTGGTCGATCAGCCCCGACTACTATGACGACTACAACGGTGCCGCCATGCGTGACGAGGCAGACTTCTACTCGAACTACAACTGATCGGCAAAGGGAGGCACCTGCCTTCCGCATGTTCGGGGAAAACCCGGATAAAATAAGCAGGAGCGGTACGAAAGTGCCGTTCCTGCTCAACTGTTATATAAGAGGGAACCACCCGAACTAAAATACAGGGAGAACGCTTATGGTAAAGTACATTTTCAAGCGTATATTCTACATTCTGATCGTGTTCTTCATTCTTTCCTTCCTTCTTTTCATGATCTACAACATGCTTCCGGTTGATAAAGCGGCGGCGGACGCAAAGGCGAGTGTTGCTGCTAGCAACGGAAAGCTGAATTACGAAGAAGAATACAAGCGATTGTCGGAAAAATACGGAACCAACGGGACGAAGATCGAGCGCTACGGGCGCTGGATCGGTATCTATCCGTATGCCGACGGCAGTTTCAACGGACTCCTGCAAGGGAATCTCGGCGAGTCCAATACAACGGGTAAGCAGGTCTCCGAAATGATATCGGAGCCGATGAAAAATACCATTTTTATCAATATCTTTGCTACCATTCTCGCCCTCGGAATCACGATCCCGCTCGGCATTTCCTGTGCCGTCCACAGAGGCAGCCGACGCGATGTCGGCGTACAGGTCGGCACGATCATCGGCTATTCTTTGCCGACTTTCATCATTGCGATCCTTTTCATTTGGCTGTTTTCTGTCGTCCTCGGCATTTTCCCTGTCTCGGGCATGCAGACGAGCGGGTATCAGGACTGGCCGCCCGTACGACAGTTTTTCGATAAAATGTATCACCTCGCCCTTCCTCTGATCGTCATGACCTTCTGCTCGCTCGGCGGTATGACCCGCTATGTGCGCGCGTCGATGATCGAGGCGCTGTCGATGGACTGTATCCGTACGGCAAAGGCAAAGGGTCTTCGTCAGAAGGTCGTGATCTACTCCCACGCATGGCGGAACGCTCTGATTCCGGTCGTGACGCTGGTCGTCGGGTGGTTCCTCGGGATCTTCTCCGGTTCTCTGATGGTAGAGAACATCTTCGCCATCAACGGTATCGGGCGTGTCTATTATACCGCTCTGACCAACAACGACAACGAGGTCGTCCTCGCGCTTCAGATGTTCTACATTCTGATCTCCCTCGCGGGCAACCTGTTGATCGACATTATCTACGGTTTCGTGGATCCCCGTATCCGCGTCAATAAGTAAAGGAGGGGAAGACTGTGTCCGAAAAGAAAGAAAATGTATTCGTAAGACTCGGCAAGACCCTCTGGCGCTGGTGCAAGAGAATGTTCCTCGGCGCGAGCAAGGAGCTGTCCGACGAGGAGATCTTCGCGGTCGAGGCACTGGAGTCTCCCTCCCGCCTCGCGGTCAAGACCTTCTTCCGAAGGAAGCTCGCGGTTGCCGCTCTTGTGGTTCTCATCGCGCTGTTCCTCTTCGTCTTTGTCGGTTCGGCATTGATTCCGATTGATGTCAACTTCAAAGATACCAACCGGGCGAACATTGCGCCGGTATATTCTATGCGCAGTGTCCCAGCAGGACTGAAAAACGACATTGTGAGTATCAGCGGGTACGCGAACTTCACCCTTGGCGTCGACAGCGAGCATAACCTCTATGTCTGGGGCTCGAGCCGTGACGCACTCTCCCGCGCGGACTTCAAGAATTATCCCGACATTCTGAAAAACGGGAATGTCTACATGGCGGCGGCAGGCGGTGACCACTGCATCGCCATCACCATGGACGGCAAGCTCGTCGGCTGGGGCAACGACACCCGTGCCCAGTACGGAAAGAGCAATCAGCTGAACGCGGACGATCCCGTCATCTTTTGGCCGGAAGAATTTGCCGAGAACGGTATTCCCGATCTCTCCAAGGTGGAACAGCTCGTCGCCGGCTATCAGGTGAGTGCCATCGTCGTGGACGGAAAGCTCTATGTGTGGGGTAACAAGAACGCCTGCCTGAATATGGCGAGCGCTATGAGTGCCGCCGAGGCGTCGGGGAAGAGAGTGGCAAAGGTCGCTCTGACGAACAGCTATTGTGTTCTTTTGATGGAGGACGGCAGTATCATCTCGCCTGACAATCATCTGAGGGGCGAATCCGCCGATTCTTCGAGCGGAAAGAGTGTTCCGAATCTTCTTTCCTACCTGAATAACAGAAAAGTAACCGACATCGTCGGCTCGAAAAACTGCTTTGTCTTCCTTACTGAGAGTGGAGAAGTGTTAGTACAGGGCGCCGCTCGTTACGGTGAGAACAAGATCAATCTTCCTGCAGGCGAGCATGCGACGGGAATTGCCGCCGGTACCTTCCACATCGCCGCCACGACAGAATCCGGCAAGGTGTATATTTGGGGCTATAACGCAAAAGGACAGTGCGATCTGAGCGGAAAGAGTGCCGATACGGTCTACACCGGCTCCTATCAGACCTACCTCGTAAACGGGGAAGGAAAACTTATCGCCTCCTGCGGACTGAAGGGCTATCTCTTCGGCACCGACGGCGATGGACGCGATGTTTTCGAAAGAATCGTTCATGGCGGGAAGATGACAATGACCATCGGTGCCGTCGCGGTCATTGTTTCGACCATCATCGCGATCATCGTCGGCTGTCTCTCCGGTTACTTCGGCGGCTGGGTGGATATGCTCCTCATGCGTATCACAGAGATCTTCGCGGCAATTCCGTTCTTACCCTTCGCCATGATGCTCTCGTATGTCATGATGAAACAGCCGCTCTCGCAGACCATGCGTATCTTCATTATCATGGTGATTTTGGGACTTCTGTCGTGGACGGGACTTGCCCACATGATCCGCGGTCAGGTACTTGCCGAGCGGGAGAAGGAATTCGTCATCGCGGCAAAAGCCATGGGCGTCAAAGAGCGCCGCATCGCCTTCAAGCACATTCTGCCGAATGTCATTTCGGTTATTCTCGTCAGCGTGACACTGGACTTCGCCGGGTGCCTTCTGACGGAGTCGTCCCTGTCCTACCTCGGTTTCGGCGTTCAGCAGCCGAACCCCACATGGGGTAACATGCTGAACGGTGCGAGCAACTCCATCGTCATTCAGAACTATTGGTGGCAGTGGCTGTTCCCGTCGATCTTCCTCGCGATCGCGACCATCAGTATCAACATCATCGGCGATACGCTTCGCGATGTGCTCGACCCGAGAAGCAGTCAGGAAAAGTAAAGAGCGTGAGAAAAACCGTCAGATTGCAAAGTAAACTTTGCAATTTACGCTACTTTGCACACGCGGTCGCCGACAGGCGACAGAATGGAGATTATTATGCCACTTTTGGAAGTTAAGAACCTTCACACCTATTTCAAGACAAGAAAAGGCATCGTGAAGGCGGTCAACGATGTATCCTATACCCTCGAGCCTGCCCGCACGATCGGTATCGTCGGTGAGTCCGGCTCGGGAAAATCGGTCTCCGCGATGAGTATCCTCCGCCTCCTTGACGGGAACGGCTATATCGCCGGCGGCGAGGTGCTCTTCGAGGGCACCGACCTGACAAAGCTCTCGGAGTCGCAGATGTGCGATATTCGCGGTAATAAAATCTCGGTTATCTTCCAGGAACCGATGACTTCGCTGAACCCGGTCTTCACGATCGGGCGTCAGCTCGCGGAGCCCTTCATGATCCACCAGGGCATGAAGAAAAAAGAGGCGATGGCACATGCCGTCGATATGCTCTACGATGTGCAGATCCCGAACCCCGAGGCGGTCATGCGGCAGTATCCGCACCAGCTCTCGGGCGGTATGCGTCAGCGTGTCATGATCGCGATGGCGC
>CALAFS010000216.1 GCA_937892405.1 uncultured Clostridia bacterium | reverse complement strand
GGAACGCTGCCTTCTCGAATTCCAGCGTGCGGGACGCCTCGCGCATTTCGGCGGGGAGACGCTCGAAGAGGTCGGCACGCTCCTTTGCGGTGAGCTTCTTCCCTTTTTCCTTCTCGGGTTTCTTGCCGATCTCGATGACATCGGCGACCTTCTTGCGAATGGTGGCGGGAGTGATGCCGTGTTCCTCGTTATAGCGCATCTGAATGGCGCGGCGGCGGTTCGTCTCGTCGATGGCGCCCTGCATGGAGCCTGTGATTGTGTCGGCATACATGATGACATGCCCGTTCACATTCCGGGCGGCGCGTCCGACCGTCTGAATGAGGGAGGTCTCACTGCGGAGGAAGCCCTCCTTGTCGGCGTCCAGAATCGCGACGAGGGAAACCTCGGGAATATCCAGTCCCTCACGCAGAAGGTTGATGCCGACGAGGACATCGAACTCGCCGAGACGGAGGTCGCGGATAATCTGCATGCGCTCGATAGTCTCGACCTGATGATGAATATATTTGACCTTGATGCCGTGGGTGGAGAGATACTCGGTGAGATCCTCCGCCATCTTCTTCGTCATGGTGGTGACAAGCACCTTCTCGCCCCTTGCGGTCGTGGCGCGAATCTCGCCGATGAGATCGTCGACCTGCCCTTCGATCGGGCGGACGGAAATCTCGGGGTCGACAAGTCCTGTCGGGCGGATCAGCTGTTCGACGGTGTTTGTGCTCTCCGCCTTTTCGTAAGGTCCCGGGGTCGCGCTGACGAAGACGACCTGTCGGATCTTCTCCTCAAACTCTTCAAAGAAGAGCGGACGGTTATCGAATGCGGAAGGCAGACGGAAGCCGTACTCGACGAGGTTCTTCTTTCTCGCGTAGTCGCCGCCGCTCATCCCCCGCACCTGAGGGAGGGTGACATGCGACTCGTCGATAAACATGATGAAATCGTCGGGAAAATAATCAAGAAGTGTATAGGGGGTGCTGCCCGGTGCGCGTCCGGAGAGAACACGGGAATAGTTCTCGACACCCGAGCAAAAGCCAACTTCTCTTAACATTTCGATGTCATAGCGGGTGCGTTCTTCGATTCTCTGCGCCTCGATGAGCTTGTTCTGACTCTTGAAGAATTCGACGCGTTCTTTCATCTCTTCTTCGATCTCGAGGAGGGCGGCTTCACGCTTGTCGTCCGAAACGGCATAGTGCGTAGCGGGGAAAATCGCGGCATAGGAGAGCGTCTCTTTCACCTCGCCCGTGACGGTGTTGATCTTCGAGAGGCGGTCGATCTCGTCGCCGAAGAACTCGACGCGGATCGCCTCTTCCTTCCCCGAGGCGGGATAGACCTCGACGGTATCGCCGCGGATACGGAATTTATCGCGGATAAAGTTCATGTCGTTGCGCTCGTAGCTGATCGCGACAAGGCGGCGCACAAGCTCGTCGCGGCTCATCTGTTGCCCCGGACGCAGGGAGATCAGAAGTCCCTGATACTCGGAGGGATCACCGAGGGAGTAGATACAGGAGACGGAGGAGACGATGATGACATCGCGACGCTCGAAAAGCGCGGAGGTTGCACTGTGACGGAGCATATCAATCTCGTCGTTGATCATCGCGTCCTTCTCGATATACATGTCCTTGCCGGGGATATAGGCTTCGGGCTGATAATAGTCGTAATAGGAGACGAAATACTCGACGGCATTGTCGGGGAAAAACTCGCGGAACTCGGTGCAAAGCTGAGCGGCAAGCGTCTTGTTGTGTGCAAGAACGAGGGTCGGGCGGTTCACGGCGGCGATGACATTCGCCATGGTAAAGGTTTTACCCGAGCCGGTGACGCCGAGCAATGTCTGTGCGCGTTCCCCAGCCTCGATACCCGAGATCAGACCGGCAATTGCCTGCGGCTGGTCGCCCGTCGGCTGATATTCACTTTTCAGATGAAATTTTCCGTCGGTCATGGCTTGCCTCCGTTTCTTCCTGTCAATAGGATACTTATCTATTATACACCGATTTTTTTCAAAAGTAAAGAGATCGGTCGAGAAATTTCGGAAGGTTGCTGTTTTTGAAAGAAAACGGGTGCGATGAAGGGGAAAGTGCAACAGTTAAAGTGTGAGTTTCTCGAAGGAGGGTGTGGCGGTTGAACGGCGTAACGGGTCGTCGTGGGCGCCTACCCCTACGGAAGCGGAAGTGTCTTATGGGAGAGTAGGAGGATAAGGGGGAGTTCATGCGGAAGAGGCAAGATAGAAAGCCTGTGCGATGGGGAGAAATGACAATGAGGGCAAAAAAGGGCTGTCGGAATGACAGCCCTTTGGGGTGGGATCGAATGTTCGGAGATCAGCGTTTTCCGAGGCTTCCGCCGCCTCCTCCGCCGCCACCGCCTCCGCTCCTGCCGCCACCCGAAGAGTTTGAGGGGGAGGAAACGCGGACACGCGTGACATGAGAGGTGATGAAAGTATCGCCCTGATCAACCAGCTTCATCTTCGCGAAGCGGTCGAGCGGGTAAATCGGCGCCTTGAGTTTCTTCTTATAGTGGTAGACCACGGCACCTGCGGCGGCGCCCGCACATATCGCGGCAAGAAGAAGCGAGATCAGCACCGTGCGAACCGTATGCTTTGCCTCCGCGTTCGGATCGGGAAGATATGCGTCCGTGGTAAGATTTACAAAAGCCGTAATGCCCTTGACGAAGTTACCGCCCTTGATATTGTCATACACATCGTCATTATCGAGAATGGCGTCCGCTTTTCGGTGAAGGACATCATATGCTTCGCCATAGGCAAACATCTCATAGTAATAGATGCCGCCCTCGCGCGTAATCAAAAGAAGTACGCTGTCTTCGTCTTTCATACGGTCATGATACAAGCCGCCGTCCGACTTCCCCTCATAGAGAAGGACGCCGAAGTGAAGCCCCGTTTTCTCCTGTGCGTCTTCCAGGGTGCGACGCACACTCTCCCTCTCCGAGGTCGAAAGAAAACCGTCGTCATAAAAAACAGGCTCATTCGCTGTCTGATCGTATGCAACGGCAGTCAGCGAGAAAATCGTGAAAATCAGAGCAAATGCAAGCAAAAATGTAAGCAATCGTTGTCTTTTCATCAGAGAAGGAACCTCCCGATCAAGAAAAAGATTGCAAATGCGGCGGCAAAGGTGCCGAGAGCAAGGAGAAGAACTTTCCAGAAACTGACGGGAAGTTCACCGTAAATCTTCCCCGTATAGCCGTTCATCGCGTAGGTAAAGATCTTGTCTTTATTGTCGCGATAGGTAAGAATCCATACGGGAAGGAGGGTATACTCCCACGCGGCATGCTCGACAAGGAGATCACAGCGCTCGCCGTCCTTCGAGGAATAGTTGTTCGCGGTATCGGCAAGGAGAGTTTTCGCATAGCCCTGCATTTTTCCGCGCACCTCGCCCGTGAGTGCCTCGCGGTCGATGTCCCTTTTCTTCGCCTGATAGCCGAGGAGGTAGGGCATGTCGAAGTCGACATGCGCGTCGCTCGGGTACGGGAGGACGCCCTCGAGCATTTTCTTATCCGCGGTGGACAGCGCCGAAGTGGTGATGTCCTCGAAGTGGATCTCGCCGCGACGGTAGACATCGTAATCTCTGACCTCGGTATACTGGTAATCTCCCGCGCGCCATGTACGGACGCGATGTCCTCTCGCGTGATAGTGTCCGGTGGCGTCGGCATCGGTCACCCAATAGGGGAAATAAACGCCCGACATCTTATCCACCTGCGCATCGTCAAAGTAGTTCTTCGGAAGAAAGTGTTTCTTCTTCGTATAAGCGAGGAAGGCGTCGATCGCGCCCTTCTTGTCGAACTTGAAAGGAATAACCTTCGCGGGACGCATCATACCGCTGACGCGGTCGGTAAGAACCACGGGGTTGTGGCAATAATAGCAGAAATTCGCCACAGTCTCCTTATCCGTCACGACCTCTGCCCCACAGGAGGGGCAGTAATATTCTCTGACGGCGTCGGAAAAGGCGGCGTCCGCCTCTGCCTGCTTCTCTGCCCTCTCTGCGCTCGCGGTCTTGTCAAGCTCTTCCTTCGTAAACTCGGAAAGACAGAATTCACAGGTGAACTTCTGTTTATTCGCATCGAAGACAAGACCGGCGTCGCAGTTCGGGCAACGGTAGGTTACGGTTGCCATTTATTCGTGCTTCTTTCCGCACTCGCCGCAGAATTTCGCGCCGGCGGGGTTCTTCGCACCGCAGGAGCAGACCCAGCTGTCGGCGGGACGGGGCTTTCCGCATTCGGAGCAGAATTTGCCCGTATTCTTCGCGCCGCAGGAGCAGGTCCAGCCCTCCTCGGGCTTCGGCTTTCCGCACTCGGCGCAGAATTTACCGGTGTTCTTCGCACCGCAGGAGCAGATCCAGCCGCCTGCCGCGGCGGCTTCTTTCTGCGCTTTCATCTGCTCGCGGTTGGTCTCGGAAGCGGTCGCCATAAAGTTCCCTGCCGCGCCCATGCCGATCCCCATACCGACGAAGGCGCCGGTGGAGCCGCCCGCGTTGCTGCCTGCGTTCTCCATACCGCGGGCAATGCTGCCCTGCACATAGCCTTCTCTGACTGCCGCGTCACCGAGCATCGCGCCCTTGTTGCGCATATTGATAAGCTCTTTGGAATCGTCGTCGTAGGAGATACTCGCGATACCGACTGCCTGCACCTCGAAACCGCGCATTGTCTTCCACTCTTCGTCAAGCTCGGTCGCCATATAGTCGGAGAGCTCGCGGGACTTCGATGTGACATAGGAAATGCGGATTCCGTCGGCGGACATCTTATTGATCGCGCTCTGGAGTGCCTCGAGGAATTCCGAGAGGTACTGCTCGTTGATCTCGTCCATCTCGACATGGTCGGCGTTCTTCGGAATGGCTTCCATATAGAACTTGATGGGGTCGGTGATCTTCACCGAGTAGGTGCCGTGTGCACGGAGGAACAGCTCGGAATTGTAGAAGTTGTCAAAATAGTTGACGGGGGTACGGGTACCGAAACGGATCCCCTTGATCTCCTGCATGTTGATGAAGAAGACCTTCTGCTTCTGCGTCGGGACACCGCCGTATTTGATACGGGAGAAGCTCTCTTTGATCGCGCCGCCGAGATTGCCGTTGAAGAGCGAGGGCGCCGCCTTGTTGTCTACCTTATAATAACCCTCTTCCGCGGTGTAGTCGACGATCTTACCGCCGTCGACCAGAATCATAAACTGATTCGGATAGACATGAACCAGCGAGCCGTCGGTAATGAAGTCCTCCGTGCCCTTTCTGTTGCTATTTCTCTTATCGTTTTTGCGAACCTGCACGCCTTTGGTAAAGACGGTATTGTCGCCCATGTTGTCTGCCTCAAATGCTTCGATCCACTGATCTGCGAGACCGCCGCCGATGGCAGAAAATGTAGCCTTGATAATTCCCATGAATATATCCTCCTTAACGGGTATATTTTTCTGCTTTCAGTGTACCATATCGGGCGAAATTTGTCAAGAAGGAATCTTTTTATTTTTGAAAAGTTTTTATATATAAGGAACGGTTGAACGGACAATATCACCGCGAGCGAAAATAGGCAAAATCACGAATCGAAAAAAACGCTTCCGGGGTGCCGGAAGCGTTTTTTCGATTCATCTCAGTTGTCCCAGTTCGTGTAGACGGCGTTCACATCGTCGTCTTCGTTGAACTTATCGAGCATTTTTTCCATGTTCTCGATGTCTTCGGGCTTATCGAGGGTGACATAGGTGGAGGGGACCTTCGCAAGGTCGGCGGTGTCGATCTTGTAGCCTTTTCCAATGATGGCATCGCGGACGGCGTCGAGATCGTCGGGCGCGGTGTAGATGGAATACTCGCCGTCATCGACCTTGATGTCCTCGGCGCCGCACTCGAGCGCGTCCTCCATGACCTTATCCTCATCGAGCTCGTCGTCCTCGTCGATGATGGTGATGACGCCCTTCTCCTCAAACATGAAGGAGACGCAGCCGTTCTGTCCCATGTTGCCGCCGTACTTATTGAACCATGCGCGCACATTGCCCGCGGTGCGGTTGCGGTTGTCGGTCGAAGTCTCGACGATGATGGCAACGCCCGAGGGGCCGTAGCCCTCATAGCTGATCTCTTCGTAGACGATGTCGTTGTTCTCGGAGAACTTCTTGATCGTTCTCTGAATGTTGTCGTTCGGGACATTGTTCGCCTTTGCCTTCGCGATCAGGTCGCGGAGCTTCCCGTTGACGGTCGGGTCGGGTCCGCCCGCCTTGATGGCGACCGCCATCTCTTTTCCGATCTTGGTGAAGATCTTCGCCTTTGCGGCATCGGATTTCTCTTTCTTGTGTTTGATATTATTCCACTTGGAATGTCCGGACATAAATACCTCCTGCCGCACAGCGGCGCTTTCTTATTTTTCGGTTTTATAAAATCAGATTTTCTCGGGGGTCTGCATACAGATGAGATGCAGGGCGCGACCGAGGACGCGGCGGGTCGCGGCGGTAAGAGCGAGACGGTTCTCCCTCTCCTCGGCGTTCTCCGATGTGAGAATCGGGCAGTCATGATAGAACCCGTTGTATGCCGCGCAAAGATCGAGAATATAGCGGGTGACGACCGACGGCTCGTAATCGGCAAGTGCCGCCTCGATCTTCTCGGGGAAGATGGCGAGCGTCTTCACAAGATCGGACTCCTTCGGAGAGAGGGGGGCGCCCGTCATCGCGTGGTCGCCGGGTGCCTTCTCAAGCACCGAGCAGGTACGCGCGTAAGTATACTGGGCATAGGGTCCCGTATTTCCGTCGAAGGTGAGCGCGTCTTCCATCATGAAGTTGATGTCGCGCATACGGTTGTTCGAGAGATAGTAGAAGATGATGGCGCCGACGCCGACCTTCTCGGCGATAGCATGGCACTCCGCGGGATCGGGGTGCTTCTCCTTCGCGATCTCTTCCACGCGGGAGATCGCCTCGGCAAAGATATCCTTCAGCAGAATGACATTGCCGGTACGGGTCGCGAGCTTCATCCCGTTGATGCTGACGGTACCGTAGGGGACATGAACGAGGCGGTCATACCAGTCGTAGCCCATCAGCTCCACGACCTTGAACCACTGAGCGAAGTGCAACGACTGCGCGGCACTCGTGACATAGATCGCCTTATCGAAATGATAGGTATTCTGCCGATATACGGCGGCGGCGATGTCGCGGGTCGGATAGAGGGTGGAGCCGTCCCGCTTCAGAATCAGGCAGGGGGGCATATTCCACTTGGAAAGATCGACGATCGAAGCGCCGTCGTCCACCGTGAGAAGTCCCATGTTCCGAAGCTTTTCGACCTCGGCGGGCATTTTATCGGTATAGAAGGATTCACCCTTGTAGCTGTCGAAGGTAATATTCAGAAGGCGATAGGTCTTCTCATACTCCTTGAGGCTGACGGAGACGAACCATTTCCAGAGGGCGATGTTCTCTTCGTCGTGCTCTTCGAGCTTCCTGAACTCGGCACGGGCAAGGTCGGCAAGGTGCGAGGACTTCTTCCCTTCCGGATTCTTCGCAAGGGAGGCGTCCTCCTCCGCTTTGATCTCGTTGTTGATGCGGACATAGAGGGCGACGAGCGCGTCGACGCCGCCGGCTTCCACCTCTTCTTGATTGCCCCACATCTTATAGGCGACGATGAGTTTACCGAACTGGGTGCCCCAGTCACCGAGATAATTGATGCCGACGCAATGATAGCCGGCGAACTCATGCAGCAGTTTCAGCGAATGACCGATGACGGTCGTGCCGAGGTGTCCGATGTGAAAGGGCTTCGCGACATTGGGAGAAGAATAGTCGAGGACGACGGTCTTCCCCGTGCCACACATCGGCGAGCCGTAGGAATCGTTTTTCATAATCTCGGGAACGAGGCGGGCGGCAAGCGCCGTGCCGTCGATACGGAAGTTCAGGTATCCGTTCACCGCGCCGATATCGGCGACGCCGGGGACGGAAAGATCCGCGGCGAGCGTCTCGGCGATCTCCTTCGGAGAGCGGCGGAGCACCTTCGAGAGGCGGAAGCACGGGAGGGCGAGGTCGCCCATCGCGGGATCGGGGGGATATTCGAGATTCGCCGCGATGTCGGACGCGCCGAGGGCGGCGCCGGGAAATTTACGCGCGGCAGAGGCGACGATCGCCTCGGTGATCTGTTGTTTGAGTTTCTGCATATGGATCCTTTCCGGCTCTCAGAGAGAGTCCTTCATACGGACATAGGTCTTGTCCCCCGCGTCGGGCGGGGCGGGAACGAGGCGGGCGGGCAAAAAGTCTTCTTCCCCGAGGACATAGGCAAGCACGCTCTCGGCACCGCCGACAAGGCGGAACTCCCCGTCGCACTCGCAGACCTCGGCAAGGGGAAGCGCTTCCCCGCGCTCCATCGCCGCGACAAGGGCATGTACTTTCTCTTCGTCGGGGGCGTCGTCTTCATAATAAATCCGCTCGGGCGAGAGAAGGAGGGGGGCATAGAATTCTCCCGCGTTCTTCTTTTCAAACGCGTCGAGAATGGCACAGGCGATACGCTCGGGCGTTGCCTTCGTCGTATCGACGACAAGGTCGTAATTGCAAAGGTCCTTGATGTTCACGCCGTAAAGCTCGAAATAGCGCTTTTTCTCACTTGCTCTGCGGCTCGCCGTCTCGGCGATGGTGGCGGCAAGCGTGTCGGCATGCTCTCCGGTGCGGTGCTCCTTCATGATTCTGAGGGCGCTCGTCTCGGGGTCGGTGGACAGATAGACCTTGAAGGTGCCGGCGGTGAAGTGCCACGCCATGCGGGAGTCAATGACGAGGGCGCGCGGATCGTCGCCGAGGCGGCGGAGTCCGTCGTCGATCTCGCGATCGATCTCGCGGTGCGTCTCCATATATTCATTGAGGGCGAGAACGGTCATCCCGTGCTTTTGCGCAATGTCGCGCACGATGGCACCGGTCGAATAATACTCAGCACCGAGACGCTCGATCAGAATCTTCGCGATGGTGCTTTTTCCGCTACCGAGATCCCCGGCAAGAGAAATCTTATTCATGTATGTCTCCAAAATAAATAAAGTATTTACAATTATAACGCAAAAATAATCGGTTGTCAATATTTTTGTCGAAAGTTCCGTACGGGGAGACGGATTTTTCCCGTTTTTTCCGTTTTTGAGGAAAGCGGAGAAATTTATGAATAAAAGCCGCGGAAGTTGAAAAGAATACCAACAGAAAACAGGAAAGGAAAAGGATCATGGAAAAGAAATTCAAGTTCAGCGACCTGCCTCTGACATCCAAAATTGTCTACGGGGCGGTCATCGCCATCCTCTGCATCAGCGCCATTGTCGTCGGAATCGTCGCCGTCGCAAACCGCAAGCCCGCGGATCAAAACCCGGAGGAAAAACCGCCCGTCAGCGATGACGGCGGCAAGCAGGAGGAGCCGGAGAAGCCGTCGAAGGATGAGCCGAAGGAACCTCTGACCTTCGTCGCACCCATGGTCGGCAAGGTATCGACCGGGCACTCGCTCACCGTCCCCGTCTTCTCGACGACACTCGGTGCGTGGAAAATGCACACCGGCATTGACATCGTCGCCGACGAGGGTGCCGAGGTATTCGCCAGCGCGCCCGGCACGGTGACGAAGATCGCCGATGATGCGATGCTCGGCACGACGGTGGAGATCACGCACGAGGGCGGCATCGTCACGGTGTACGCAAACCTTGACAAGACGCTCGCCGACGGTATCGCGGAAGGCAAGGCGATCGCCGCGGGCGAGAAGATCGGCACCATCGGTGACACCGCAGTCTCCGAGCTCGCAGAGGAGCCGCACCTGCACTTCGCCGTGCGGGTCAACGGCGAAACCGTTAACCCTCTCGACTATATCACAGAGGCGTCCAAGAAGGCATCTCTCGGCATTGACGACACTGCCGCATAAGAGAGACGCAAAAATCCCGGTTCGGAGTTCCGAACCGGGATTTTTGTTTGTTTCGCACACAATTCTTTACAATCCGAAGACGCCCGCGGCAATGGCGAAGTACAGAAGCAGGGAGAGGGCGTCGACGATCGTGGTGATGAAGGGAGACGCCATGACGGCGGGATCCAGCCCGATCTTCGCGGCGAAGAGAGGCAGAAGACAGCCGATCAGCTTCGCCACGATGACGGTGATCGCAAGAGAGAGTGCCACGGCAAGGGCAACGGTCACAGTGACGGCGGGGTTCTGCATGATGATATGATCGACCAGCATGACTTTACCGAAGGAGACGACGGCGAGCGCGGCGCCGCAGAGGATGCCGACGCGAAGCTCCTTCCAAATGGCGGCGAGAAGATCGGAAAAAGACAGCTCACCGAGGGAGATGCCGCGGATCACGGTGACGGAGGACTGTCCGCCCGCGTTTCCTCCCGTATCCATCAGCATGGGGACGAAGAGAATGAGAACGGCGGGGAGCGCCGCCTCGAAGCGGTTCAGAATGGTACTCGAGAAGGTGGCAGAGATCATCAGAAGAAGAAGCCACGGAATCCGCGAAAGGAAGAGGCGGAAGGGTCCCGTCTTCAGATAGGTAGTCTCGGTGGGCGTCATACCGGCGATCTTCGCGAAGTCCTCCTCCGTCTCGTCGTGGATAACGCTCATGGCGTCGTCGATCGTGATGATACCGACGAGACGGTTCTCGCTGTCGACGACGGGGAGTGCGAGGAAGCCGTAACGGTCGAATTTCTTCGCGACATCTTCCTTATCGTCCTCGGTGTCGACCGAGATGACATTCTCCTCCATGATGTCCTCAAGGCGCGTCGTGAGAGGAGAGATCATCAGCGTCTTCGCGGTGACGATGCCGAGCAGATGCCTGTCTTTATCGGTCACATAACAGGTATAGATGGTTTCCTTATCAATGGCGACGCGGCGGATATGATCCAGCGCCTGCTCCACCGTCATGTTCTTTGTGAAGCGGACATACTCGGTCGTCATGATCGTGCCGGCGCTGTCCTTCGGATAACGGAGAAGCTGATTGATGATATTGCGGTTCTCGGGGGTGGAATTGCGGAGGATTCTCTTCACGACATTGGCGGGCATCTCTTCGATGATATCGACGGTATCGTCGAGGAAGAGTTCGTCAAGGATCTCGGCAAGCTCGCGGTCGGTGAAGGAATTAATGATTTTTTTCTGCCTGTCGGAGTCCATGTCGACAAAGGCTCTCGCCGCGTCTTCCTTCGGAAGGAGACGGAAGAAACGCCCTTCGTATTCGTCCGGAATTTCGTCGAACAGCTCGGCGATATCGGTGGGATTCAGTGTCCCGATCTCTTCTCTGAAGCCGGCAAAATCCCTCTCGTCGATCTTCTGACGGAGGCGCTCCGCGATCCCGGCAAGATCGGGCGCGTCGTGGATGTCGTGCGTATCGCGCACTTCTTCGTTGCGGTTTTCGTTTTCCTGCATTGCGGTTCCCTCTTTTCTCGGATTTCGTTTTCAGCGTGAAAACGAAAAAGCGCGCATCATCGACGCGCGCAAAAAAGAGGGTGACGGCGCGCGACAAAAAATCGCGCGCGAACCCTGCCCGGAAGGATCACTCCCGGACTTCTGCTCCGCGGGTGCGAGACCGCGGAAAATGCGCGTCGGTGTAAGGTATATGTACCTTGCTACTTCGGTCGTCGCCTGTCATGCGGTCTCACCTCGCTTTCAGTATGTTTCATTCACGGGTATTTTACACCGATCGGGGGTGGTTGTCAAGAGGTTTTTCGTTTTTTTCTTCGTTTCGGGAAAATTTTTACGGCTTCTTCCCGTCGAGGGAGGCGCGGATCTGTGCAAGAGGAAGGGTGAGGTCGCCTGCGCCGAGGAGGACGATCGCGCCCTCCGTATGCTCCACGACATAAGAGACGGCATCGGCGGCACTCTGCACGACGGCGCTCTCCCCGATCGCCTCCGCCAGCGCCTCGGAGGTAATGTCGGGGATCGGCGCCTCACGCGCGGGATAGATCGGGAGGAGAACGACAGATGTCGCGGTGCGAAGGGCGCCGACAAAATCGGAAAACAATGCCGCCGTGCGGGAATAGGTATGCGGCGAGAAGATCACGGTGACCCCCCCGCCGGTCATCTCAGAGAGCGTCTTTAACGTCGTGCGGATCTCGGTCGGATGATGGGCATAGTCATAATAAACGGGGCGTCCGCGGAAGGTACCGAGGCGCTCGAGCCGCCGCGGAATCCCGGTGTCACGGTGAAGTGCCGCCCGAAGATAGGAAAAGTCGATCCCCACCGTGCGGGCGGCGGCAATCGCGGCGGTGGCGTTCACCGCCTGAAAGCGTCCCGGGGTACCGAGGGTGACATCGCCGAGCGCTTCCCCTCCCTCGTAGGCGCGGAAGGTAACATAACCGTGCGAGATGTCCGTCACGCGGTAGCCGAAGTCGAAGTCTTCCCCTTCTCCGAAGAGGATCGGACGGCTCTTCGTCCTCTCGGCGACGGTACGAAGGTTTCTGTCGTCCGCATTCAGAACCGAGACGGGACTTCTGTCGGCGGCGGCGAGAAAGGACGCCGTGAGAGCGTCGAGGTCGGGAAAATAGTCGGTATGGTCAAGCTCAAGATTCAAAAAGACGGAAACGGTCGGGAAAAAGTGAAGAAAAGAGTCGCGATACTCGCACGCCTCATAGATCAGGGTATCCTCCCCGCCGAAAAGCCACGGCGTCCCCTCGCCGAGATCGGCACCGCAGAAGACGGTCGGGCGTCTGCCCGCGAGGCGGAACATGGCGGCGAGCTTTGCCGTCGTGCCGCTCTTCCCGTGAGAGCCGGAGACGCCGATCCGTGTCCCGAAGCGGGTCATGAGAGCGCCGAGAAACTCGGCGCGGGAGACGGCGGGGATATGGTGTTCCCTCGCATAGCGAAGCTCGGGGACATCCTCCGGCACGGCGAGGGTATAGACGACAAGTCCCGCGCCGCGGGCGTTCTCCGCCGCGTGGTGAGAGGTGACGAAAATCCCCGCGGCGCGCAGGGCGTCCGTGGCGGGGCTCTCCTCCCTGTCGCACCCGCGCACAGGATAACCGAGACGGGCGGAATACATGGCGAGCGTGCGTACGGAGACGCCGCCGACACCGACGAAAAGGATCGGGAGCGCGCGGTTTTCGAGGAGGGTGAGAAGGACTTTTGTCGGAATTTCTGAATGGGAAAGCGACATGATTTTCACCGCCCGTCGGGGCTTCCTTTCTTCGGAAAATGTTGAGAAAAATCAAGGGGTTTCAGCACTTTTGCCCCTTTTTTGCCAAGTTCAAAATTTATACACTTATAATTTTCAAAAACAAAACGGATCATTCAAAATAAAAGGTGAATATTTCGGAGCGGATATTGTATACTATATGCAGTAGCTGAAAAAAGTTTACAACGCAGGAAAGGAATTCTCAAATGCAGATCACAGACATCAAAATCAGAAAATTTTTCGACGAAGGTCCGATGAAAGCCGTCGTTTCCGTCACTTTTGACGACTGTCTCGCCGTACATGATATCAAGGTCATTTACGCGAGAGACCGCTACTTCATCGTAATGCCTTCCCGCAAGAATCCCGACGGAACATACCGCGACATCGTTCACCCGATCAACGCGGAATTCAGAGCAAAGCTGGAGAACGCCGTCATTGATGCCTACCATGTTCAGCGCGTCGCCGCCGAGCATGACGAAGCGGAAGCCGCAGAAAACGCCGTTATTATCTGACGGTAAGATAGCAAACGCCCCCCGACGGGAAAAATCCCGTCGGGGGCGTTTTTTCACGCGCTATTGATTTTTACCAAAAAATCGTGTAAAATGAAGAAAATACTTCTTCGTCTTTGAAACATCGGAAAATTCAAAAGCCTTGTTACGGAAGGAGACTGCTATGATCACTGTGGCTATGATCGGATTCGGCGGGATTGCGAAAGCGGCGCACTTCCCCGTTTACAAAAAACTTGAAAAAGAAGGGATCGCCCGTGTGGTGGCGATCGCCGATCTCTCGGACGCCGCGTTCGGCGAAGGCGCGGCAATCAACATCGGTGGTGCGGACGCCGGACATACGGATGGCATCGCGAAATACCGGGACTATCGCGAGATGATAGAAAAAGAAAGACCGGACATGGTGGACATCTGTGTCCCGACCGACCGGCACGCGAAGGTGGCGTGCGACGCTCTGCGGGCAGGGTGCCATGTCCTCTCGGAAAAGCCGATGAGCTTATGCTACGGGGACTGTCTCACTATGATCCGGGCGGCGAAGGACGCGGGCAAGCATCTGATGGTGGCACAGTGCCTGCGCTTCAGCAAAAAATACGGCTATCTGAAAGAGGCAGTGCTTGACGGGCGGTTCGGAAAGATCAGAGCCGGTGTCTTCCGCCGACTCAGCGCGCCGCCGGTGTGGGGATCCGACAACTGGTATATGGATTATAACCGTTCACACGGGTGTATTCTCGATCTTCATATTCACGATGTTGACATGATCCGTTATCTTTGCGGAGAGCCGATTTCTGTTTCCTGTCGTACGCAGGACATCGTTTCTCACATGGAAATTC